>ONXS01000016.1 GCA_900321855.1 uncultured Eubacteriales bacterium
CATCGCCAGCTTCAATCATCTGAGCTGCCATGTTTACACAGTTAAGACCTGATCCACAAACTACGTTAACTGTAACTGCTGTAGACTCAATTGGTAAACCTGCTTTTAAAGCTGCCTGACGAGCTGGGTTCTGTCCAAGACCTGCCTGGATAACGTTACCCATGTATACATGATCAACCTGATCTGCTGGTACTCCTGCTCTGTTTAATGCTTCTTTAATAACAATTGATCCAAGAACTGGTGCTGGAGTTTTGCTTAAAGCTCCACCCATTTTACCAATTGCTGTACGACATGCGCCTGCTAAAACAATTTTCTTTGCCATGTTTAAAAATCCCTCCGATTAAGATTGTTAAAATTTTATCAAGTTCAGTTCCACTATTCCCGTTTTTCCGAACTAGCTTACATAAGTGTATCATATTCTGTCGGTTTAAGCAACAAATTTTTACAAGTATCCAAAAGTTCTATTGGATGTTCACTCCCCACTCTGTCGATTCACTCTATACTCATGAATTTCTTGTTTTGGCAGCGAATTAGAGAGGACTTCTTCTCTCACTTGCTCACTTTCATTCACTCCACACTCGTGAATTTCTTGTTTTGGGAGTGAATTAGAAAGGACTTCTTCTCTCACTTGCTCGCTTTCATTCACTCCACGCTCGTGAATTTCTTGTTTTGGGAGTGAATCAGAACGGACTCTTTCTTTCACCGACTCGGTTTCATTCACTCCACACTCGTGAATTTCTTGTTTTGGGAGTGAATTAGAGAGGACTTCTTCTCTCACCGACTCGGTTTCGTTCACTCCACGCTCGTGAATTTCTTGTTTTGGGAGTGAATTAGAACGGACTCTTTCTCTCACCGACTCGCTTTCATTCACTCCACGCTCGTGAATTTCTTGTTTTGGGAGTGAATTAGAACGTACTCTTCCTCTCACCGACTCGGTTTCGTTCACTCCACACTCATGAATTTCTTGTTTGGGGAGTGAATTAAGGGAAAGGGAGCAGTCTTTCCCACACTTCTACTAATTTCATAAATTAAGAGAACACATACAATCGCTGCGCAGCAACTACTGTATGTGTTCTTAATTATGTAAAACGGATATTCGCAATCCGCTCCGCTACTTGCTCATGAACACAGGCTACTTCGCAGCTTGTCAGAAGGGGCTTTTACCCTTCCTGACATAAGTATCCCCGATACCCTACCTACGTCTTTACACCTTAGAGGCGAAGGATTGCTTATCTGCGTTCAATCACTTTTTCTTATTTTGTTCCAAAAATTCTGTCTCCTGCATCTCCAAGTCCCGGACAGATATAAGCATTTTCATTTAAACATCTGTCAAGCTGTCCAACATAGAGCTGGATGTCTGGATGAGCTTCCATAAGTCGCTCAATTCCCTCTGGTGCTGCGATGATAGACATAAATTTGATATTCTTTCCACCGTGTGCCTTAATCTGTCTCACAGCGTCAACAGCAGAACCGCCTGTTGCAAGCATAGGGTCTGTCACAACAATCGTTCTCTCTTCAATTGGTGTAGGGAGTTTGCAATAATATTCCTCCGGTTCATGTGTCTCTTCATTTCTGCAAAGACCAATATGACCAACTTTTGCTGTTGGTGTGAGGGCAAGGATTCCGCTTACCATTCCAAGTCCTGCTCTGAGGATAGGAACTATTGCAAGTTTTCTTCCTGCAATGACTGGTGTCATACATTTCTCGATTGGAGTCTCAATTTCTACTTCCTCTACTGGCAAATCTCTCAGAGCCTCGTATCCCATGAGCATTGCAATTTCCTCTACTAATTTTCTGAATTCATTGGTTCCTGTATTCTTATCTCTTAACATAGAAATTTTATGTTTGATTAATGGATGATCCAGGATTGTTACATTTTCGTAATTCTTATACATTTTACTTTCCTCCATATGTTTTTCATGTAGCTTGTTGGTATTTTTCCTTTTCCTGATACAGCTACTTCTTGTTAAATTTTAATCCCTTTCATACGATTTTTCAACCGTAACTAAAAAATAAATAAAATAATATATTCTTTCTTCCATTTTCCAATCTTTGCTGCAACCACAAAAGTTTCCACTTCCTTGTTCACATGAAACTGATTCATAAATCATTCGCAATCACAATATCTTTTTTTCGTCATATGATAACATTGAAAGAAAAAATAAAGGAGATTACAATGGCAATTTTTTACAATACTGCCACCTTGACTTATAATGGCGGCACAACAAATTCTAATACCGTTGCCGGCGAGCTTGTCGGTGATGTGACTGTCACAAAAGAAGCCTTTCCTGATACCTATACAACAGGCGAAGATGTAACCTATACTGTCAGCATCTGCAACAATGGAACAACTCCTGTTACAGATATGACTGTTCTTGATAATCTCGGTCTGTATACTTCCACTGCCACAAATCCTGATACCGGCACACCATTGCAGGTATTTCCTCTGACTTATGTTGACGATTCTGTCAGCTATTATGTAAATGGTGAACTTCAGACGCCTCCTGTTCCAACAAAAGGTACGGACGGAATCACTTTTGCAGGCTTATCTCTTCCTCCAAATGAGTGTGTTATGCTGATTTATCATGCAACCGTCAATTCCTACGCCCCACTTGTCGATGCACAGGGCGCACAGGTACAAATCTTAAATACTGTCTTTGTCAGCGGAACCGGCATGGCTCAGACAATTGCAGAGGCAAGTATTTTCGCCTCACAGGGACCTGAAATCACAATCACAAAATCTCTTACCCCAGAAGTGGTATCTGTCGGTGATGAGATGACTTATACTTTTATTATCCAGAACACTGGTACAACTGCCTTAACTGCTGCTGACAACACATCAATTACAGATATGTTCAATCCAAAATTAAGCAACATTACAGTCACCTTAAATGGTCGCCTGCTGACAGCTACCGGTGCAGAGCCAGACTACACTTATACCGAGGGAACAGGTGCTTTTTCTACAACTGCCGGACGTATTACAGTCGATGCCGCCACATATAAAATGAATACAGACGGAACTTACACAGTTTCTCCGGGCGTGAGCATTTTAAGAGTTAAGGGTACGGTAAACGAATTAACTCCTGCACCTTAATATATTCGTTTCGCCAATATACACGTTGACAAAAATCCCTGTGAATCCGATTGTTTCAATCTTCCTCACAGGGGAACTACATATATTCTGTCCTCAACCAAAACTCCGCCTGACCTATCAAACACAACTGCACCAATGCAAAACTACATCAGCGTAAAACTGCATCAACGTAAAACTGTATCAATGTAAAACTGCATCAATGTAAAACTGCATCAATGTAAAACTGTATCAATGTAAAACTGTATCAATGTAAAGCTATCTATATTCTCAGTTCAACTAAAAACAATCCTGCAATTAAGTTCTTATATTGACTGCTATCAGTCCTATCAAAAAATATAAACTAGCTTTTATCTCTTTCCAGCAGCAAATTCTCCCATATCTACATCAACCACCGGTCTGAGTGGTTTTAACAGAGAATCCTCAAATCTGCATGTCCACTGAACATTTCCGTCAATATACTCTCCTGATATTCCGTCTACTGTCTCACCAGTGCGAATCGAATTGCGGTTGATAAAAATATATCCAAGCATATTGTAGGCATGAGCAAAGATATAATTTGGATTCATTTTTCTGAAATGATACTGGACATCCGGAAGATATAAAATATTCATTCCAATCGTATCAATAATCATCTCATCACTATCCGGAAGTGCAAAATATCGCACATTTACCACAAGATTAATAAATTTTGTCTTATCATCAAATTTACTGTTTACAATCTGTTCTCTTGTAAACAGCTTTCCGGTATTTTCAAAATAAACCGCCTCGCAGTTCTGATATATCTCTAATAATTTATCGAGATAAATCATCAGCATATTGGCTCTGTCAGCAAAATCCATATCCTCTCTCGGATAGTCATATGCAATAATCCTGTATTTACACTCTGCAAGAATTTTTTCCGAATCCGGACAGTCCCACATCTGTCCTCGGTTGATTTCATCAATATCACTGTTATCTTTGCAAATACAATCTTCTATTTTCAGCAGCGGATATTCATGAATATAATCCCTCAATTCTTTTGGAATTTCTTTTGCCGGCTGCTCTTTAAAAAGCAGTCTCATATATAACGGTGCACCTGCTGATAAAATATCATGTCTGTTTTCCATAAATTTTTCATTCCTCTTCTTGAATATTTCTGTTTATTACATCACGATTCGCACTTCATGCTTACCGATTTTTCTGAAATCTATCGTGATAGCCATTCGCCGCTCGCTATAAACAAGCTGGGCTCGCTCCAGTTTGCTAATGTCCATTATATCATATTTTTATAATTTAGGAACCTATATACACCAGCAGAAAATATGTACACTCACCCATTTTTCTAAATAAATAGTATTCTTCAGCCACCAAACTAGACAGATATGCCCCGCTGCGCTTAGTATAAAATGAAATTTATATGCAAAATGGCACTCAAGCATCATATAGTTGCTATCATTTTCGACTGCATCATCAATGTCAATTCCATGTAAAATAACACTCAAGCATCATATATTTGCTGCACAAACTATAAAATGTCCGCACCGCAAACATATGACACCTAAGCTTTTTATGAAAATACTAGGATTATCTTAGCCCGAATAGACCTGCTATAAAAAACAGACTTGCTAAAAAAACGAACCTGCTATAAAACAGACCTGCTAAAAAAACGGACCTGCTGTAAAAACAGACTTGCTGTAAAAACAGACTTGCTGTAAAAACAGACTTGCTGTAAAAACGGACCTGCTGTAAAAACAGACTTGCTGTAAAAACAGACCTGCTGTAAAAACGGACCTGCTGTAAAAACAGACCTGCCACAAAAACAGACCTGCTGCAAAAACAGACCTACTACAAAAATTCTAAACTACAATTTTTAACCGCCTACCAATCAGCTGTTTTCACAATTGCAGTAATCATTTCCTGCCACAACGGATGACTTTGGAGTCATTGCAGGAATTCTTGCAAGCGAAGTATTATCATCTCTTCTGTTTCTGAGAACCATCAGCGGATTCGGAGCAACTTCATAGCGGTAATCACAGCCTTTATTTCTGATATACTGCTCAATAGTCATATGACTTGCCACTGAATTGATGTCTTTATTTACGATATTCTGATATTTGTAAAAATCTGCCTTTGGCATCAAATCGAAGATTGGCACTACCTTTTCCATTTTCTGCGTATTTCCGGTTGTATTTCGAATAATTCCACGCACATACTCGATATTTGGCTCCAATTTCAAAATATCAGGAAATGTTCCGTCACATCCAAGAACCTCTTCATACGATTTATTCTCATATTTTTCAAGCATTTCTTTTGCCTTGTGAAGGTGGGTAATTTCCTGTGCCAGACACTGCTCCCAGATATTTTTGATTCGTCTGTCACACTCTGTCATCATGCAGGAATAATAAAGGTAACACTCCGTATACTCATGCATGAGTAAATCCTCTAACCAAGTTGGTCTTGTATCCTTCAGACTCTCATACTGAGTGACATGCTCTTCCTCAATCATTCCTATTTCCTGATAAAGGCGGCGGCCAATATCCGATTTGCAGTAGAGCGGAGCCACATTCATATAATAATTCATCGTCTGCTGTTCTGCCGCCGTAATGATATTGACATTCAGTTTCGTAATCATATCCGATTTTTTATTATTAATATAGCGAAATACGCTGTCCTTCGGATGCCTGTGTTCTGATATGGTAGGTCTTGCCGGCATAATTTCTGTATAACCGCCAACTAATTTTTCCGGATAAACTCCATATTCCAGATTCAGAAGATTAGAATATCGATACAGATGATCAAAATCTTCCAGCAATGCAAAATCAAGTGCATTTCTCACATTACAGTTTTTCTCTTTTTTAGCGAGCACCGCAGTCAAATCAACTGCCAACTGTTCATATCCAATAGTATGTTCCAGAATCGTCTCATCTTTTGGTTTTAAACACGAAATTCGTTTCTGCTGTTGTTGTTCACTTCGCCTGATGATTGCAAGGTCCCTTCTAATATCATTATTCTCACAATGTCTTCCAAAATTTCTTGAAAACCACTGTGCCTCAAATTCCGTACCATTCATTAAAATAATTCTGCATTTTGTATACGGATCTACATTGTTCTTATTATATGGAACAGGATACATCATATTCCAGTCCATATAAAGTTTATCGACTGGCATAGGTTTTTCCATAAATGGATTCATAATTTTCCTCCCACTATCATGTGCTGATTCGCTTTCCTTTTATATTATTCTCCCATAACTATATTGTTCCTGTTCTATTGAAAATTATGTCTCAGATGCGATTTTGCAGGCAGGCATTTATAAGATTAAAAAAATATGGAAACTTGACATGCTATCTCTCATAGTATGTAGTGTAAAGAAAATTTTGGAGGATTCATAATGAGTGACTTAGCTGCAACAAACTGTGGCGGATGCTGCAACGACAACAACGGAGGTAACAATCTTTGCCTCATCCTTATCTTACTCTTATGCTGTGGTGGCAATAACAATGGTTTACTCGGCAATAACAACAACGGCGGATGCGATTGCATCATCTGGATTTTATTAATCCTTTGCTGCTGCGGTGGTAACAATAACAACAATAACAATATGTTAGGAATGGGCTGCTAATCCCATTCAGTACATGAATTTACTTCACTAACTGCAGACCGGAACACAATGAACCGGTTTGTTAGAATCGAAGTTTCAAACAAAGAAACTAAGCGCCCCACTAATTCTAGTGGGGCAACCATATAAAAGGAGTGTGTATGCTTATTTCAAACAGTATTATTGAAACAGAACATTCCATTTTTGAATATGATGATGAGTGTGTCAAGTGCAACAACATCGAAAATATTTTTGTCTTATTGTCATGTATCATATATTTTCGTCATATTTTTCTAAAATTAATCATATAATGTGAACGGGGGTAAGTATGAATCAATATCCTTCTGCAAAATCATTAAACATTTTAAAAGCCTCCCTGCCATTTATGCCTCCTTCCATGCGAAATCAGGTATCCGTAATGGTTCGTGCCTTTGAATGTAATAACATGTACCATGAAATTAATAATTCTCTAGATGAAACCCTGAGCGCCTGCTCGGTATCCGGAAATATTCCATTTAATCCAAACGATTTATTGTATGCAATCAAGCCATATCTGAGCGGAAAAGAGGCAAATACCATCAATACATTTATGAATATCCAAAACATTATGAAAATGTATCAGGGAATGGATTCTTCTTCCGGTTTTGCCGGACAACAGGGGCAAAATATGATGAATATATTTCAATCCATGATGGGAGCTAATCCTCAAAATTCTTCTGTTCACAGCTCAGAAAGTGACAAATTGAGAGAAGATTCCATCAACGCATTAAAAAACCTATTAAATAATAATGAAAAGGAGTAATTTTATGAATCAGAATTTAGGAAACATTTCACCTGAAAAAATCAATGTATTAACAGACATTCTTGAAAAATCAAAAAATGTGACACCCGACAACATGGTTCCATTTCTTCTCAATGCGGCCAGTCAGGTCAGTGCCAAAGGCATTACCTTTTCCGATGAAGAAACGCAGTTAATTTTAAATGCACTTCGAAAAAATATGAACCGCAGCCAGCTCGCACAAATGGAACATATTTTACAGTTATCAAAAAATATCCACAGAAATTCCTAAAAGGAATTCCTGTGGATATTCTATTTCTATAAGTACGTGCCAAACCACGATTCTACTGCAACTTTTCAGTTTCACAGACAGATAAAAATTCGCTAACCTGCGTACTGTGTTCCCTGCAGCACATCTTCTTCATTCATTCCATTGATTGTATGTGGCCAGCTTTCCATATTTACCTCAATTCGATAAATTGGCTCGCCCTCATCATAGAGATTGACATTGTAATCATAAATAAATGTATTATCCGTGTTCTTTGCATCTGCATTTCCTTCCGGAGATGTGAGCTGAACGTCCGCCCATGTATCACCATCAGTTCTCACAATTTTAATGGCAGAATTTTTCGGAAGTGTCGTCTGAGACACTGTTTTTCCATCTTTATCTACCAGCTCGCAACTGATGTCTTGTTTTGTAAAAAGTTCAATTTTTCGATTTGGATAGTATACCTTGTCTCTCGGAACAAAATGCCCTTCTTTATCCATATAGTAAGTTCTGTATCCCTGATAGGTACTGAGCATATCCATTCTCGAATCAAATTGCATATCTTCTGGATTTATCATTGAAATAACATTATCGATTGATAAAAATCTGTCTTCAAGCGTTCTCGATTCGCTGTAAAGTATTCTCTGAATTACAAATGCCGCTCTTTCTTCGTCACATGTCATATTTTTTAAATCTACAACGCTCACACGATTAGAATTCTCAACAGCCATATCCTCAAAAATCATCAAATAATATTGATTATTGCAAAAAACAATAAAACCTTTCGTATTATATGCACCCGACTGTAATTTCAGTGTCTTTCCATTGCACTCCACAGTATTATAATATATTTCCTCGCTATTCTGTGCTCCGCCGATAATCCGAAAATCATCTCTGCTGCCGTCTCCATCTACATCAATTTTGCAGGTAAAACTCTGATTCAATGGGATAATATAATTTTCCGGAACGGTCATGTATTTTGTATTGATACTGTCCGCATACTCATCAAAATACATATGTACTTCCTGCCATCCGACTGCAAATGGCCCCAAATCATACTCATTAAAAATAACCACCACAGATTCGCTGTCCATATACCATGCAAGATCAAGTTCTGTATTATTTTTCATTTTTTCAAAATATTCATCTGCATTTTCAAATTCATCATAGTCGTCCGCGTACTCTTTTTTCAATCTGTCCTGTAACAAATCCAGAAATTGATTCCTGTCTTTTACAACATCTCCCAGTGTCAGTTCTTTTCCTGTCGCCGTGTCAAAAGATACACCTGACACAAAAGTTCCGCCGTGTGCACCACCCAGATATTCCTCATCGTGAATACAACAGCTGACAATATTTTCGTCTGACCTTGTGAACAACATCTGACTGTTTTCGTACAATCGCTCATATGGAAGTTGACCTCCGTAACTGTCATAATCATTCTCCCCTACCTCTACCAGTTGCTGAAACGATTCATCTCTTCTGGAAGTTCTGACCTGCGTATATTTCTCAATTGCCTCTGCCAGCTTTGCATACTCCCTTTTCTCACTCTCATCTGTAAATATCGGCACATCAAACGTCTCGCTCGCATCCATTCTTTTATTTGACTGATACGCAATCGTCTGTATGCCCATATGCAGATACTTCAAATCTTTGCTCTTAGGCTCCGACTGCCCGTTGTCATCGGTTGGTGTCACTTCTTTTGTTGTCTCTTCATCCGTGTCTTGCTGCCCTTTTACAGAAGTCTCTTTATCAGAATCCGTTTTCACCACTGCTTTCTTTTTGCCGCACGCCATCACAGACACCGCAAGCGTTGCTGCAAGCATAACAATCAAAATTTTCTTCATAACAATCCCTCCTGTCCAATCAAGAACTAAAACCCGAACATATAGCAACATTTATATCTCTATTATATTATATCCAAGTCTATTATTCTAGCTTATTTTCCTATATTTCCGCAGTAATCTGCTTTAAAAATTTTCTCTCTTCATCAGACAGATATTTCCCAATTGTATGATAAATTCTTCTGTGATAATCATTGATTTGTGTGATTTCTTCTGCCGATAATAAACTCTTGTCAATCGCATCTAAATCAAACGGAACAAGTGTCAGTGTCTCAAACTCCAAGAAAGTTCCATATTCATTCTCTTCTTTTTTCTTGCAGAGAATCATGTTTTCAATACGGATTCCATATTTTCCGGCAAGATAAAGTCCCGGCTCATTAGAAGTAATCATTCCCTCTTTCATCGGAACACTGATATTTTTTCCACTTCCAACTCTGTAGCGAATCGCATTTGGTCCCTCATGGACATTCAAAAGATAACCAACGCCATGACCTGTTCCGTGATTGTAGTCCATACCCCTGTCCCACAATGGTTTTCTCGCGAGCATGTCAAGACTTGAACCCGTTGTGCCCTGCTTAAATACAGCACTTCCAAGAGCGAGATTTCCTTTTAAAACTAAGGTGTAATTCTGTCTCTCTTCCTCGGAACATTTCGTGCACACCAGTGTTCTTGTAATATCTGTTGTGCCCTCCAAAAAATGTGCACCTGTGTCAATTAATACAAAGGACTGATTTCCAAGACAACAATTTGAATCTTCATCCGGAGAATAATGAACAATTGCACCATGTGCACCATATGCCACAATTGGCTCAAAACTCTCAGACACAAAATGCTCCATTTTACTTCTCTCCTCCAACAGCTTTGCCGCCACATCAAGTTCTGTCATCTGCTGTCCAGACTTCATCTGCTCTTTAAACCATTTTAAAAATCTCACATATGCCACTGCATCTTTGATATGTGCCTCACGCATATTTTTTATTTCTGTCTGATTTTTGACTGCCTTCAATACTGTCGTAGGATTTACGACATCAATTACCTGTCTGTCTTTTAACAATTCATATACAGTAAAATTAATCTTATCAAAATCTGCCAGCACCACCTTACCCTCTATCTGTGTCAAATCTTCATAGATTGCAAAATAATCTCTCACAACAATCTCATTTGAAATCAGATAATCGTAAATATTTGACAGTTTCTTATCATCTTTTTCTCCTGTTCCACAATAAAAAATAACCTGTTTTCTCGTAATCAGAAGATTTGACAAAACTAATGGAGAACACTTGACATCATCTCCACGGATGTTTAATAGCCATGCAATATCATCAAGAGACGTCAGCACAAATGTATCTGCATTTTTCTTTTTCATCTCATCTCTGACTTTCACAAGTTTGTCGAGATAACTCTTCCCACTGTACTCCGCTCTCAGGACAAATGCCCTGCTGTCTGGCAATTTCGGTCTGTCTGTCCAGATTTTCTCCGGTAAATCCACTGCTGCCTGAATCTGAATTTCTTTTTCTTGTGATTCAAAAAATTTCTGAATCCCAAGAACTTTCGCCGCAGTCATACATCTGCCGTCAAATCCCAGTGTCATCTTACTATTCAGCACAGCCCCCAGATATTCATTGATTGAAGGCACATCCTTGCTGCCATCTCGGTAAAGTTCAATCTCAGAATCTTTCAATTCCTCCTCAGCCTGTAAAAAATATCTTCCATCCGTATACAACACGGCCTTCTCCATCGTTACAATGAGTGTGCCTGCTGAACCCGTAAATCCAGACATATATTCTCTCTCTTTGAAATAATCACTGACAAATTCTGAGCCGTGAAAGTCATCAGAAGGAATATAATATACATCTATGTTTTCTTCTTTCATCAAAGTTCGGAGCTGCTCTAATTTTTCGTTTACTGTCACTTTTAATCCTCCTTCAAAAAACGTACTCATATATACTTAACTTATATACTTGACTTATATACTTAACCTGAATACTCTTTGTCATAAATATGTTTGCCAGCCAAGTCGG
The DNA here is from genome assembly GCA_900321855.1 of uncultured Eubacteriales bacterium. GTDB lineage: Bacteria > Bacillota > Clostridia > Lachnospirales > Lachnospiraceae > Bovifimicola. Next base: position 11,580 of record ONXS01000016.1, read on the forward strand.
TGCATATTCTTACAAAATCAATCTCTCGCGAAATCAATCATTTTAATTTGCAATCATCTCAATCTTACTTCCATTATTTCCTTTTGTGACAATAATCTTCTGCGGAATATTTTCCTCTAATTTGCCCACATGAGAAATAACACCGACCATACACTCACTTTCTGTAAGACTAGAGAGAACTTCTACGGAACGCTCCAACTTTCCATCATCAAGAGTTCCAAATCCTTCATCAATAAAAAGTGCCTCTATCTCCATACCACCTGCACGGTTTCGAACTACATCCGAGAGTCCCAGTGCAAGCGAAAGAGATGTCATAAATCTCTCACCACCAGACAGTGTAAAAGCTGGTCTTGCAGTTCCCGTCTGCAAGTCATATACTTCAAAATCAATTCCTCCACTTGAATTACTTCTGACATTTCTGTTTCGTGTTGAACGCAGTTCTTTTGCCCCGCCCGTCATGACACTCAGACGTTCATTTGCATATACCAGAATTTCTTTAAAAATTTCTCCGCTGATATATCTCTCAAAATTGATAATTCCGTTTTCACTATTCTCACCATTCGCAACACGATAAAGATTTGTGAGAATACGATTTGCCTTATCGGTTGAACGCAGTTTTTCTTTTGCCAGCGCAACCTTCTGCATTACCTGTATATGATTCTCTTTGATTCCTTCCATTTTAGAGAGCTTAGTTGTAAGTTCTGATAAACTTTCATCTAAATCTCTTTCCTCTGTCTCTAATTCCGTGATGTCTAGTTTTTGTTTTCCCTCGGTCTTACTCTTCAAGTCCTCAATTCTCAGCGCAAGATTCTGCAATTTATTTTTATATTCCTGAATCTGATTACTTGTATCCTCTAACCATGCGGAATCTGCTTTTAAATGCACTTCATTCACAACAGTTGCCTGCTCATAAGCCTCCAGATTATCAAACCCATTTTCTGAGAGTTTCTGAGCCAACTCTTTGTCCAGCTCCTCTCTTTCTCGAATCAGTTCTTTTTCTCTTTTGTGATTTGTATCAAGGGTTGCGTTTGCTGCTGTCAATGCTCCATTCGTTCTCGTAAAATTATCCTCAACACTCTGATATTCTTTTTCTAGCTTTTCCCTCTCTTGCAACTGAACATCAATCTGATTCTGAATAGAAGTTACCGTGGATTCTAACAGACCGGATTCTTTCAAATTTTCTTTTTTCACCTGATACTCGGTATCAATCTTGATATAATGCTGCTCGTTTTGAGTTAATTGCTTATGATAAGTTTCCAGATTTTCCACAATTTGTTTTATCTGTTCTTGTATGTCTTGCAAGGATTCGTTTAACTTGTCTCGTTTCTCTGATTTTTTCAGCATACTCTTACATTCTGCATCAGCCTCTTGATACCTCTGCTCAAAGATACATTCTATCTGCTGTAACACATGATTATTCTCTCCAAACAATTCCTGTACCATCTCATCTGATAAATGATTCTCACTCAAAAGCTGTCTGATTGAATCTCTTAAATCTTCTTTTTGGTTTTCAATCACAGTATTCTTTAAATTCATATCATTCGATTTTGCGGCTAATTGATTCTTTGACTCATCCAATTGCTTGTCTAATATATCCAACTCCGGTTTTGTCAATATCTTGTTTCCTGTATGTGTATGATAATTCAAAAACCCCGTATCTTGCATCATTGTTCCGCATACTGGACAACGCTCACTACCTTTCTGCTCAATATCTTCACAAAGTCTTTTTGCTAAATCAAATGCCTGATTGTCAATGTATTTTGTCCATTCATCATTATGCTGTCTCAATAATTCCGCCGTTTTATCAGAAATTTTCTTTAAGTCCTCTCTCAGAACCTCCCTCTGTCCTTCTTCTTCCTCGATTTCCTTATTCTTCGCTAAAAATTGACATACTTTTTCTTTGTCCTGCCGCGCCTTTTGATGACGGTTCTCAGCTTTTACGACATTTACATCAACATCCGCGTACTCTTTCAACTCTTCTTCTAAAATTTTCTGTTTTTCTTCTAATGTTTTCTGATTATCTTCCTGTTTACTGATGTTACCCTCAAGCTCTTCTTTTGCCTGTGTTAATTTCTCCAATTCAACTTCTAATTTCTGACTGTCAATTAAAATCTGCTTTGCGTTCCTCAGCTGGTCGATATTTTGATTGATAGCATTAATTTGTTTTTTCCTCTGAGGATTCTCGTTTCTTGCATCTTCCGCTGCCTTATACAGTTCCACTTTTGTCTGTACATCACTTTTGGCACTTTCTATATTAGTTTTACACTGCTCCATATCGCCATGATTCTTCTTGACACGTTCCACAACCGGCATCACAAATCTGATTGCACAGTCTGCCCTCTTATACACATACTCTAAATCTCTAAATTTCTCTTCTCTCTCTTTGAGTTTTTCATAGCGGACTTCACTTTCCTCTAGTTCTTCTAAATTCTTATTATCTGTCTTTGCATTTTCTATGCGTTTGAGCATATCATCACGCAGTTTCTTGGTTGATGACTGTTCTTCCTTTTCAATATTACACGCCTCTTTGTCTGTTTCAATCAACTGCTCAAGATATTGCAGCAGCAATTCTTCTCCGGCGTCAAAATGCAATTGTTCTTCTTGAGATAATCCTTCCGGCATTATGAATATACTCATCTGATTTTGGATGTCAGCCTCTAGCTCTCTTCTCTCATTTTGAAGTTTTTGATAAGTCGCTATGAATATATTCTGATATTTTACATACAGAGAATTATCAAACAATTTACTCAAAATCTGATTTTTTTCTTCTGGATTTGCTTTTAGAAATTTCTGAAATTCCCCCTGTGCCAGCATGATAATCTGAGAAAACTGATTTTTATCCATTCCTATTATCTCAACAATTTTTGCATCAACATCTGTCTGTGTATTCTTGTCACAGACAGAAACCCACTCATCATTTTCCAGACGATAGAAATATCCTTCAATTTTGTTATATTTGTATTGCTGTGTTCCCTGCTTTTTCCTATATTTAACCACTTTTCTCACTCGATACTGTCTGCCAAAATGAGAAAACTCAAATTCTACTTCTGTCGGTATGGACGAATCGCAGAAATCACATTTTAAATTTTTTTGATCTCTGTCCTCTCCGCTCGCATTACTATATAGTGCAAATTTAATTGCATCAAAAATCGTTGTCTTTCCAGATCCTGTATCACCTGTAATAATATAAATACCGTCTGTAAATTTTGTAAAATCTATCTCTGTAGTATCTGCATAACATTCAAATGCTGTCATTTTTAATCGAACTGGTTTCATTTTTACATACCCTCTCTAATTTCTTATAATTCACAAATAAAACGATAAAATCTGTCTACTGCACGTTCAGACGGATTATTATCTTCAAATTCTCCAGACATGCCCTCTACTATATCTGCTGCCTCATTTATACCGTCCATCTCTTCTTGGGTTGGATCATTCTCGCTGCGCCTGCTCTTATAAAAATCAACAAATAATTCCGTAACCGATTTATCTCTGTGATTCATTGCCGTCATATGTTCATTGTTCGGAGTATTCGTATAAAGATAGCTTGAACTCACTTCTAACAGACTTCCCCCCTTAGTTCCCACAATATTCCTGATGGAATCAGAAATTGCAGGACTCATTGGCTGGTCTGTGATAACCACTTTTACAAATGCCTTCTGAAGATTCTCGCCCATCAGCATATCCTTTGCCTCGTTCAAAGTTCCTGTAATGTATTTGAGTGGATTCAGCGGTTCTAACTCAATCACTTTTGGTGTACCAACCATACCATGTTCGCCAATTTCAACCAGTACCGGACCTTTTTTTGCCTGTCTCACCTCGTCAAAGTGATAACACATTGGAGAGCCTGCATAGCGAATATGCTCTCCCTGTACCGGATATGCTGCATGAATATGTCCGAGTGCAACATAATCAAATCCCTCAAAAACACCTGCGTCCATTCTGCCAAGTCCACCTATCAGAGATTCTGAACCGCCCATCTGGGCTTTTTTGCCTCCCGAAGTGACATTCTGATGTGCAATCATAATATTATTTTCATCAAAATTAATATTAGAGGCCTCAATCAACATGCCTACAGCAGTTTCATAATCCTTAATATCAACCTGATTTTCCTCATCTTGTCCTCCCCCCAATACATCCTTTGCAGCCTGAGGATATGTATATGGCAGCATGTAAAAATTCGCTTTTACTCCGTCTTTTCCTGTGATTGTCACGGACTGAATCGGCACCTGTGGCAATCCCGCAATATGTACCTGATTCTTTTTAAAAATATCCTCTCCATACAGCAGACGCATACCGGAATCGTGATTTCCTGCAATCATAAGAAGTGGAATACCCAATTCCACAATTCCCGATATAAAATCGTTTAAAAGTCTCATCGCATCTGCTGATGGTGCACTTCGGTCATACACATCCCCTGCCACTGCCACTGCATCGACCTGTTCTAATCTGCATAGGTCTATAAATTTATGAATCCAGTCTCTCTGAGCATCAATCAGAGATGTTCCATATATTGTTTTTCCAAAATGTAAATCCGCTACATGAAAAAATTTCATTTTCTACTACAACCTCCTGTTTGTTCCGAATTGATCTGGAGAATAATCCCCCTGTCACTCAAGATTCAATCTCTTAACCTCTTCCTCTAGTCCCTTTTGTCTCTCATAAATCAATAAATCCTTATTGTGTTTGAAGTATTCTTCGCACTTATATTTACTAATAAATAAGGATGCATAAGAATTTATGGTAAGTTCTGTCACAATAATCAAGAGCTCCTGTCCCTTTTCAAAAACCTCTTCACTGAATACAAACATATTTGACAATCGATTCCCGACATACGCCACTTTCTTTTTAAATTCCGAGACACGATTATTATTAAAATCATCCTTCACAATGTCATAGGCAGTCTGTCCATCTGTTTCCTGTAAAATCATAACATACTCTTCTTCAAGTATCTGAATTAACTTTTTCATAGACTGCTGCGTATCTTGTGAAATAGAGCCAGCCTCCTTTCCATACTCCAAAAGCCTCTGTTTTTCGTTGATGAGTACTCTCAACTCCTCTGCCGGCATCACTCCTTTTTTGTCCTCCAAAACTTTACTCTTAAATCTCTTCAATACCTCTAATAAATCTTTCATTACGCTGTCAGCTAACACTGCATCTTTCGTGTCACTCGTAACCATATCAAGCATCATTCCAATCAGAGATAATCTCTCATCAAATTTTGCTTTCCGAGCACGATTCTTAATCTTATCTGAAACACCGCCACTAAGAATACTGTCCACCTGATAATCACTCTTATACTTTTGGAACAAATCATAATAGACTGCGAAATCTTTGGCGATTTGCGGCTTTTGCAGATACTGTCCAATCAGATTTTCATCCACCTTAATGTCATGCATCTCATAGAGTTGAATCATCTGGCTTAAATCATCCCATCCACGCGCCGTCACAAAATGTTTGCCATCAACAGTAGACTCCACAACATAAAAATCTGATTTTTTAATCTCTAAATAAGTCATAACAGCAGGATGAACTCCCTTTTTATAAGCATATTCTTTCCATACCTGAAAATCCGGTTCCACATCCACACGTTTCAATCGATCCCATGTAACAATATCAAATTCTCTTACAGAGTTATTATATTCTGGCGGATTGCCTGCTGTCACAATAATCCAGCCTTTCGGAACTTTGTGTTTTCCAAAAATCTTATACTGTAAGAACTGAAGCATCACAGGCGCAAGTGTCTCTGACACACAGTTAATCTCATCTAAAAATAAAATGCCTTCTTTGATTCCAGTGCTCTCCATCATATCATAGACAGAAGCGATTATTTCGCTCATCGTATACTCTGAAATATCAAACTCAGTCCCTAGATACGTCTTATGCGTGATAAATGGGAGTCCAAGTGCACTCTGTCTTGTGTGATGTGTCATAGAATATGAAATAAGACCTACTCCCATCTCTGAGGCAATCTGCTCCATAATTGCCGTTTTTCCAATTCCCGGCGCTCCCATTAAAAATATTGGTCTTTGTTTTTCGATTGGTACAATATAATCTCCCATTTCATCTTTTGTAAAATATGCTGTAATCGCATTTTTCACTTGATCTTTAGCTTCTTTTATATTCATTTTTACAATTCACCTTTCTGCATTATATTTCATCCGGCTGTAAAATCAGCTTGATTGCCCACGGAGGCACAGATAAATTATTGTATCCGTCATCAATATATACAAATGCCGTGTGATATGCCGGCTGTCTGACCGGAAATGTTCCATATCCATCTGTAAAATAAATCAATCCCTTGAGATTTACAAATTCCTTGTTTTTCATCAACTCATCTACATAAGAAAATACCGGTCTAAAATCCGTACCTCCCAGACCACGAATTTTCATCGTTTCTATGTAATGGTCAAAATCCTCCTGTGTGCAAATTTTGACATCTTCCTGAATCTCGGCGTCACACTGTATGATATGCAGATTAAAACGACTTGCAAAACTCTCCTCATTCTTTAAAATATTATAGGTTTTGGTCAAAAATTTCTGTACCAGTGAGTTGCTTGTAGAACCAGAAGTATCAATTGCAATCACAAATTCCTTGACATGTTTTACATCTTTATACTCAAGTGGCTCAATCAATGGCATATTTTTGTATCTTGAAAGACCATAGGTATAAAAAATATAATCAAACTCATCATCATTAATCTTCATGCGTTCCCCCATCACAGAAAACTTTTTTAAAAATTCCGTATAATCATATTTTTCTCTTGTGACAGCCATCAGATTTTGCTCCAGCGAACCAGCCTGACTCCTCTGTCTTTTTGAAAATGTTTCCAAATCCATCTTCATCTGCCTTGAAATGTCCTGCCATTTTTTAACTATTTTTTTCAGTTCTCTCAGTACATCCACGTCTGACTGCTGACTTGCATTTTCCTCTGACTCTTTCTTCTGATTACTGTCCGACTGTTGATTTTGATTTTTATTTTGCTGTTTTCCATTTGATTGCGAGCCGTTCTTTCCCTGTTTTAGGTCATGAACATACCATGCCATATGATTATCTGACGCAAAAATTTTATTCAGACGATGGTATTCATTTTGTTTTAAATGAATTTTTATAAAATATTTATACAACAAATCAGCAGTTATATATTTTACTTTTGTTTTTAAATATGCAATTTCCTTCTTCTGTTCCTCTTCAGCATCCGTTCTCACAATGTCAAGATTCATATCATTGATTGAATTTTCAACCGCAATATCACACGCCAGATTCCAGTAATCCTGATTTACCTGTGTACTAATCCAAAAATGATGATAAACACAGTGTAAAATCATATGAAGGTACAATCTGACTGCTTGTTTTTTGTCATTTGAAAAACATTTTAAAATAAATGTCGGGTTATAATATATCGTTTTTCCGTCCACAGTACACTTATCGAAATTATGTATCCCTTCCAACTCCAACATACTGATTGCCCTGTCCATAAATCTGAGATTAATAATCAGATTATTTCTCGATATACGCAAAACCTCCTGTGCCAGACTGTCAATTTTATTTTCCTCTTGTGTCATAAATATCTATATCCTCTCTGCTATTTACTAGTATCTCTCAATTTTTACCTGATGCTCAAAGCGAAAACCATGACCTTTTGACACCATAGTTTGCTGCGAAATTTTTATTTTTTTCAAATTTTTGCAATTTGGAAAAGCGTCGCTTTCAATTAATCGAATATTGTCCGGAATTGTGAGAGTCCCCGTCAGACCGGTACAGCCCGCAAACGCATTTTGTCTAATCCATAAAAGTTCTTTTGGAAAACAAATTGTTTTTAAGTTCTTACAGTCAGCAAATGCTTCCTCTGCAATCATAACAACTCCTGCCGGAATCTCCACGTGTTCTTCCTGACAAAGACATCGAATTAAAACATGATTTACAATGACAAAATCCGTAAAGTTTTCATACCAACAAGTATCAGCAAATGCTCTTGGAGCAATGTCTCTGATTGTAATAGGAATATGAATCTGTTTTAGATTTTTGCATCCAAAAAATACATTCTCTTGAATCTTGATTGGACCTTCTGGAATATCAATGGCTGTCAGACTTTCACAATTATAAAATACTCCATCTCCAAACTCATTTAACGCTTTCGGCAACTCTATTTTTATGAGTTTTTTACAGTCTCTAAACACAGAATTATCTATGGAAATAACAGACTGTGGTATCTTGATACTCTCTAATGCTATACAGCCGCGAAACGTTTCTTTCTGAAGAGTTTGCACATTTTCTGGAATATCTATATCTGTTAAATGACTGCACCCTGCAAAAGCCCTCTGTCCAATTGATATAACACTATTCGGAATCTCAATATGCACAAGAGATTCACAATTTTCAAATGCACACGCTCCAATCGCAGATATTCCGTCCGGAATTATAACATGTTCAGCACTGCCATTAGTTCCTATTATTATATCAGCCAAAATAACCAATTCCGAAAAATTCTTATACCATGCCGTATCAGAAAGTGCTGATTTTTTTATATTTTTTGCAACTTTTTGGCAAGCTTTTATATTGGTCAGCTTTGAACATCCTAAAAACGCATTTTCATCTACACTCTCAACCGTATCTGGCAATGAAATGGAAGTTATGTTACAGCAACCAGAAAAGGCATCTTTACCTATTGTTTTTACACTGTCTGAAAACTGGATTTTGATAACATCCTCACACTGATAGAATGCTCGTTCTCCAATCATGGTTACACCTTCCGGAATGATTACCTCACTGGCAGTTCCCTTGTACTCCACCAACACTCCATGATCTATTAACATATCATGCAGTAACTGTCCTTTTTGCAAATCCGGTATGAACTCGCATCCTTGAAAGACACCACTTCCCATTGATATAAGCTTATCTGGAAATTGTACCTGTTTTAGATTTTTACAATAATAAAAGGCGGCATCTTCGATTACTTTCAGAGAATTTGGAAGAGTGATTTCTTCTAGCTTGTCACAAAATGAAAAAGCACCGTATCCAATATGTTTCACACTTTCCGGAATATGTATATGTCTGAGGCTTTTACATGTTCCAAATGCCTCGTATTCGAGTTCTGTTAATCCTTCTGGAAGTTCCACATCCGTCAAATTTGTACATTCTGCAAACACTCCCTCCGAAATACTAGTGATTTTATCTGGAATTTTTATATGAGTCAGACTTTCACAAAATCGAAATGCAGATTCACCAATATAATTGACTCCTTCCGGAATCTCAATCTCTGTGAGACTCCTGCATCCATAAAATGCTTCCTGGGCAATCACAAGTAAACTTTTAGGCAATTTGACACTCCTTAGATTCTTACAGCCTAAAAATGTGCCATACTCAATTCTTGTTACTCCTTCCGGAATCTCAATATGCGTCAGCGAACTCGCTCGAAAAGCACTTTTCCCAATATAAAGTAATGACTTTGGAAGTTCAATATCGGTAATCGGATGACATGCATCCGGCACAGCCTCACTACATGCCCAACTGTCTATCTTCAAAATACCTTCCGGAACAACTACTTTCTGATTTGTTCCAGTGTATTTTTTTAAGATATTTTGTTCAATGTCAAAATTTTGCATATATCACATTCTCCCTCTACAATATACTTATTCTTCATTATACCAATTTCACATAGACAGAATCTGTCTATGTGAAGAACTATCTCAATTTTATCATCTGTGCATAATATTTTCAATTCCTACCTGCGTTCAAACATCCGAGACAGGATTATCGCATCATCTTAATTTTGCACAGCTACTTTCCACTCCTTATCAGAAAACTCTTCTCGCAGACTGACTTTCATTTCTTCTGATAAAATATCAAAAAATATCTGTATTTTTTCACTTCTTGAATGTTCTCCTTCAAATCGGTCGCTCATAATTACTGCCTTCAAACTGCTCATATTCGAATCATATTTCTCAAAAATATGTGCAAGTTTATTTAAAAGTCCCTCATCACTATAAATTCCCTGTTCTAACGGGATACTGTCCTGAAAATACCAAAAAGGCTCCTTTCCATCATCAAAACTATATCCATTCTTTTTTAATAAATATAATGTCTCTAACTGAGCCCACAGTTCCCCGTCAAATACATAAGACTCCATTTGTTCCTCAGTAGCTCCATCAAATACATGACACATCTCATGAATATATCTCCACAAAATTGTCTGTTCAATCGTGTCGCCTTTCAGATTTATTTTCGATAAATCTTCACGCACATAATCCTGATTGATATAAATTGGTTTACCAGCCAGTCCATAATGTGCAAATGTCTCTGTTGCAACATAGGTAATACCATCTATTTTCTTTCCTGTTAACGCAACCATATCTTTTCGGAAACCACTCAGCACATCAAGCCATTGTTTGATGGTTTCTTCTGAACAATCTCCATTTAAAATATCCTCTTTTTTTACAACAAGACGAATATCCCCATTTGAACTATGACAGATATGATATGTTTTTGGAAGATTTGATAGCATAATACTCTTTGTATTTACATCATCACCAGTAATCATAAAATCAAGGTTTCCATTTTCATCAGACATCACAACTCTTGATACCTGTTTGCGATTCTTATTTTTCCCATCAGAGATAACCCATTGTCCATTTTTGTCATAAGAACTGCCAAAAATTTGAATATTTTCTTTCCCTCTCTTTACTGAGACGAGATAAAAAGAGTCTGGTTTCAATCCATGAGCCCGAGCCAAAATCTGGTGTTTTTCATCTGACTCCATCTGTAACGGATATGTCACACTTTTTTTCTGATTCCATAAGCATAAGATTAGCACAATGAATCCAACTAAAAGAATTCCCACTAAAATAAATCTTGTCTTTCTCGATTTCATTTTTTCTCCATTCTCATATTAACACTACATAGATTTTACTCTAATTTTCCGGATAATGCTATTACTTATTCTAGAAAAAAATATGCAAAGACAGATACTCTGCCTTTGCATATTGAATCATTTTTATTATTTTATTTTTGCATATTCGGATTACTGCTCATTATAAAAATATGCGTGATGATCTTCTACATATGAGAATTCATTAACCGCTGTAATCTGTTTTGTCTCTGGATCATAGTCAAATACATGCCATAATGTACCAGTCTGATCTACTGGGATATGATAAGTTGCAACTAATGTATCGCCCATATACACACGAACTGTTGCCTCAGATGCAGATAACTGTGTATTCTCTTCATCATATTTGTTTGTATAATCGTGTACATAATACTGGAACTTATCATTTTCAGAAATCTCATGAATTGTAATTGTCTCTGGACCATAACTTGTTGTATCGTCTGTATCAAGGTCTGCCACAAGGATTGTGTTTCCATCCTCATCCTCACGATACTGTTTTTTATCGCTGTAGTATACATGATAGTCGCTGTTTGCCGCACTTAATAAGTGTGAATCTAAGTCACGTGGATTTTCTCCCCATGTAAGTACCACTCTCATCTCTCCAGATGTATCACCAAGAATTGGAGAAATTGTTACATTCTTAGTTACAGTTGTTCCGCCGATAGCTGCTACATTAACATCTAAATCATAATACTGGTCTTTCTTAAATGTAATTGTATAATATCCATCTGGCAATTCTACAGAATAGTTGCCATTTTCAGAAGTGCCTGAAACAACCACTTCAGTTTCTGTCTGTGTACCTGACTGTTTTCTTACTTCATAAGATGCATCTATTTTCTGTCCTGTAACGGCATCCTTAATTTCACCTTCAATGATTCCGTTCTCTTCCTCTCCTGCTCTGAGAACCATAAGAACAGTTTCTACATATTTTGTCTCTCTTGCACGAAGAGATTCTCTTGTTTCAAACTTGTGATAGCCAGTTGCTCGTGCTGTAATTAAATAGCTTCCCTCATCCAATCCTGGAATCTCAAGACGACCATTTTCGTTTGTAAAATCAGATTTTACTTCATCTGTTCCTGTTTTCTGGTAAGTTACTTTTACATTGTTCAATTTATTTCCATGTCGGTCTACAACATTGATAACGAATTTTCCTTTTGCATAAGTACATTCATCTACAATCTGGAAGTTCTCAAGATGGAAGTTCTTTCTGAATGGACTGTTGTCTGAATTAAATACTTCAATTGAAAAACTGACATTTAATTTCTTGAAAATCTTGCCCATAATGTCATCTTTGCCTAATTCGATTGTAAATGGCAAATAAACATTTGCATCTACACACAATAAATTAGCATCTGTGTGAAGTGTAGCAGAGGCATCTGCTGCAACACCAGTCTTAAAGTCAACTGATACTAATCCCCACTTAAAGAAGTCAAGACCAATCTTAGCTTTTGGACCAGCTTCAAAGTTTGCCTCAGCAGCAAAATTATATAAGCTCTTTGTTACATCATAAGGTTTCTTTACTCTAAATGTTCCGTTTTTGTACTGAATACCCTGTGTTGACTCAAATGCAAATGAAACGTTGATGTTTCCTCTGATATCACAGTAGAGATATACAGCTACTTTTGCCTTAAATCCAGCACCAATAGAAACTTTGAATGTACCTAATTTTTTCTCCCATCCTTCAGTTCCTGCCTCTTCGTTCTGATTGGCAACCCACTCTTTTGCAATCTTAACTTCTGCCTTTGTATTGCAGAGTAAAGCTAATTCATCAATTCCAACTCCGCTCCATCCAAGATGAGCATCTGCAACTACAGTTACAGTAGGTACTGAGAACTGTAATGAAACCGGTGAATCTTCATCTTCAATGTTTAATTTAATGAAAGAAGTATCTAGTTCCACATCCAAAGGATGAACATCTTCTTCTGATGCATTTTCTTCAGAATCAAGTGTTGACACTGTAATACCATCTTCCGGAACGAAATCAGCAGCAGTCACATCTACATGCTCTTTGATATATAATGCGTTAACTACTTCTTCAATAGTTGGCTCAACACCTGTGATTGTATATACACCATCATTTTCTGCGATGTTTGCAATCTTAACAATACATCCATCTTCATTCTGATCATTTTCAGGAAGTACAATAACATTTCCCTCTGCTAAAGTTACGTCAATCTTCTGATTTACTGTTACAGTAAGTGTACCATCTTCTGCGGCTGCAACTGTATAATTCTTTACTTCTGCAAGTTCATCCGCAATTACACTTTCATTATATGTAACTTCTCTCACTTCATCATCATCATTTACTCTGAATAAGTCATCCGCAGCTTTGATATAAGCTACCATTTCCATCTTCTCTTTTTCAGAGATATTGCTCTTTGGATTTAACTTGTTATCCTGTAATGTGAGAATATCAAATTTTACTGCAAGTGCCATCTCAGCAGGATAGCTTGTATCTGCGGCATCATCACACTGTAAAGTATCTTCACCGTTGACATATCCAAGTGCTTTTACAACCGTATATGCAGCATATTCTCTTGTTACTAATTTATTTGCTTCAAATAAAGCTACGTCCTGTTCCGGATCTTCAAATCCCTCATTATCAGCCTGAGGTAAAATTCCGAGTGCCTGTAAATATTCATATTTCATGCCATTCTCTGAATTCTTTGTATCTCCGAAATACCAGTTTACTAACTCTCTGTCAATATCCTCTACAGACATTCCACATACATCCATAAGGATATCAGCCCATTCGCCTCTTGTGTAAGTTTTACTTTCATCCATCTGAATCTTATCAAATGTCACATTTGTATCAATTGTAAATGTTTCATCATCAAAATATAATTTTTTTACAACCTGATACTGAACTAATTCACCGCCGTCAGCCTTTGCAACTACTCCCTGAAAACACTGAATTACAAGTGCTGCACAGAGCATTGTCGAAATAGCTTTCTTTGATTTCTTTCCTTTAAGTCCAATATAAAGTCCACCTGAAACAAGTAAAACTGCAAGTAACATAA
>ONXS01000006.1 GCA_900321855.1 uncultured Eubacteriales bacterium
CCATATCCATTTAAAATCTCTATTCCAAAATTTCTGAATTCCGTTATATACTGCCTTTCTAATTTAGCTCCACCACATATGATATACCGTAAATTTCCACCAAATTGTTCTCTTACCGAGCGAAATAACACCTTTCTAAAATCAATTCCCACTTTTAAGAGTAATTGATTTATCTTTATCGTTTTCTCCAACTTATCACTTAGCTTTTTCTCTTTTGCAGACTTCCATATCAATTTACTGAAATTTTCAATAAATAAAGGGACTAAAAAAAGTGTTTGAGGTCTTATATCCTGTAAACTTCTCATAATAGTTTTAAGACTTTTATTAATATGAATTCGAAATCCATAATGAAAAGGCATTAATACACCTACCACTAAGCCAAATGCGTGATGAAATGGTAAGAGTGCAACTGTATCACCTTCCAATTTAAAAAGTTGACAACTTCCATTTATATCTTCTACTATATTCCTTTGACTTAACATAACACATTTGTTCTTTCCAGATGTGCCCGAAGTAAACATAATACAACACATTTTATCTACATTAATCTCAGATGATAACAATAAACCATTTGTATTTTTTGCAAAATCTATTCCCATTTTTGTATATGTTTGAAAATGATTAAATGAAAATATATCCTTTTCTGTGTTTTGACCTTCTATGAATTCTTTATATGCATTGGAATAAAAAACACTCTGCACATCAGCATTAATAATAAGTGTGTGTATCTCTTGTTCTGGTAATTCTTTGTCTATAAGCACAGCTACATTTCCAGTATTCACAATTGCAAAAAATGTACATATCCACTCGTAAGAATTTTCTCCTACAAGTGCAATATGTTTCTCTTCAATACCTTTGCTTTGCAAGAAAAAACTTATGGACTGAACATCTTCATAAAATTGATGATATGTTTTTGTAATTATATTTTTGCCCTGATAAAATGAAAATGCAATTCCATTTGGATTACTATTCTTTTTTAACACAATCATATCGTTCAAATCAGCAATTATTGGTAACTCATATAATTCATACGATTTATTTCTCATCTTACACCTCAAAATACCCTAATTCTCTAAAGTAATTTATGTATCCATCTATATATGTCTCATCTGTCTGATTCCATTCAAATCCTACTTTCTTCAAAAACCAGAGTGTAAAGTCATTCATAATACGAATATTACTGTCATAAACAAGTTTTCCAGCCTTATCCATATCATTTTGTACCGCTTCAAATATATACTCTCTGCCAGATTGTCTCATAGTGTCTTCCAATGATTTTATAAATGTGTTACCGTCTACTATCTTCATCGAGATATTTAAACTTTGTACTACCTTCAAAAATTGGTCAAAATAAATCGGTTTGTTACTGTTTAGGTGAAAAATATTCTGTTTATCCGCATACTGTGCAATTTTTATTACGCCCTCTGCCGTCTTATCAATTGGTGAAAACTCTGCATACAAATACATCAGATAATCTGGAAACATTCCAAATTCCAAAATTGCCTTTACTCTTGTTAAAAATGCATTGTTTTTATAATTCGGCTGAAATTTATAATCTGATTCTCTGTTTGTGAGATTTCCAACACGAATTACCTTTGCATCAAGACCGTCAAGCATTGCATCATACACCACTTTTTCTGCCTCAAATTTACTCCTTACATAGACATTATCCAGTGGCTGTCCAATATAAAAAGAAGACTCATAGAACATTTTTTCTTCTGCTGAACGATATACTGAAAAATCATCTGCCAAACTGTTTCCACTCACACTCAATGTTGAAATATGAATCATTCTTGCATTTTTTGACTTAGCAAAATCTACAACATTTTTTGTGCCATTTACATTCATATTATTGAAATACTGATAAGAACCATAATGCTTGACACTGGCAGCAGTATGAATCACTGTATGAATTTCATCTGTTGTATGAATAAATGACTCCTTCTGTGTGATATCCCCACATACTACAGTGATACGTTCATCTAAAATACTCAAATATCTTTCATCATAATAATATTTAATAATATTATAAAGTCTCTCGGTTGCTTTTATCTGATTTTCACCTCGAACAAGACAATATATATGTCCAGTCTCTTTTTCAAGTAGTTCCCCCAACACATGACTTCCCAAAAATCCCGTAGCACCTGTCAAAAATACATTTCCAAGATTTCGTCTTACTGGAATAAAATCATTTTCTATCTGATTTTTTTCAAAAATATACTGATACTTTTCAAAATCTGATTTCTGATAAACAGTTTTATTTTCTATTCCATCATGCAAAAATTTTTCCAACTGTGCAATTGTAGGATAATCAAACACATTTTGTAAATTAAAATCAATACCTGATGTATGTGCTTTTGCAACATATTCAATTGCATACAAACTATCTCCACCAAGTTCAAAGAAATCATCTTCAATGCCAATTTCATCTATATGTAAAATCTGTTTTAATATCTTACATAGAACTCTCTCGAATTCATTAGACGGTTTGACGATATTTGTTCTTTCTACTGAAATATCTGGTAAAGGAAGAGATTTTCTATCTGTCTTTCCACTTGGTGTAACCGGCATCTTATCTAATTGCATAAAATAATTGGGAACCATATATTTCGGCAGTTTTGACAGCAAATATGCTCGAAACTTTGCATGATCGATTTCGTGTTCACATATATAATATCCAACTAAAAACTGTTTTTTATTTTTATCCTCCTTTACTCCGGCAACAGCCTCTGTGATTCCTTTATAAGAATTCATTACACTTTCGACTTCTCCCAATTCTATTCGAAGTCCTCTGATTTTGACCTGACTGTCTATTCTGCCTAAATACTCAATATCTCCATCTCTGTTCAATCGAACCAAATCACCAGTATGATACATAATCTTTCCATGTTGATTTTCATCTGTTGCAAATGGATTTGTTACAAAAGTTCTTTTTGTTAATTCCGGATTATTTAAGTATCCATTTCCTACTCCTGCACCTGCAATACATAATTCTCCAGCAACACCTTGTGGTACTAATTGTCCATGCATATCAAGAATGTATGCCTGCGTATTTGCAATAGGTTTTCCAATTGTTATCTGCATATTAGTTCTATCTGTCTGATTGAGTTCGCCACCAATGTCCCATACACTACATTCACTTGGACCGATAGGATTAAAAATCTTTGCATCACTATACATAGTAAATTTATTTAACAATTCTTTTGTAAGAGTTTCACCAGATGTAACAATAACTTTTATTTTCTTGGCAAATTCTAGTTTTCCCTCTTCATTAAAATAAATCTTATATCTTGTTGGTGTAGTTTGTACGATATTTCCATTGTATTTATTTACCAAATTAGCAAATAAATCCTGTTTCGTACTCTCATCTTCACTTGCAAGCACAACCGTAAATCCATTTAATAGTGGCAATAACGACTCTGCTATAAAGAAATCAAAGGATATCGTATTTACGCTAATTGCAACAGGGTGTACCAACTTTCTACACTCTGGCAAAATATTATTATTGATACAGAAATTGACCAGTCCTTTGTTACTTAATGTACAGCCTTTTGGTCTTCCTGTACTTCCTGAGGTAAATATTATGTAACATGTATCTTCAACATTTACTCTCTCAGATATATCCACAATATTATCTTTTAAAAACTTCCAATTTTCAATCATTACCTCATTTTCAAATTTTGTTTCATTCTCTTTATTCTGTAATATTACTTTGGCATTACTTGTCTGTAAAATATATTCAATTCTATCTTTTGGATATCTGGTGTCAATCGGAATAAACACCGCTCCAAGTCTCAAAACTGCCAATTGCGCTATAATTACACGCTCATCTCGATTTAGATATACAGCTACTTTATCTCCTTTAGAGACTCCATTTTCTCTTAACATCATTGCCAAAGAATTTGATAATGCATCTAGTTCTCCATAAGATATTTCTTTTCCTTGATAAATCAATGCTGTCTTGTCTCTATTTTGATTTACCTGCTGCTCAAATAAATCAATTATTGTTTTTTGCGAATCATACTCAATCCTTGTTTGATTTATTTGATTTACCACATAATCTATTTCTTTGTCTCCCAAGACACATATGTCTGATAAATTTTTACAATCCAATTGCCTAATAATATTATTCCAACCACTAAAGAGCTGATCCATAAGTATTTCATCATATTTTTCAGAATTCATCTCAAACCGAATGGTTACACTCTCCTTATGAGGAGAAACCTCTAATAGCAGATCAAATTTTGAAACATTTACATTCTCATATTTTGGTTTTAATCTCTCGCCTTCAATTACCAAACTTGACAATTCGTCTGTCTGCAACACAAATGATGTATTGATAATATTTTTATCATTCATACCTACTGCATTGGCAATTTCAAAAAACGATAATTCCTGATATTCATATAATCCTAAAATATACTTCCTAATAGATGTAAAATAGTCATCTACAGATTTATTGGTATTAAAATAAACAGGTAATGTATTCACAAACATTCCCAATGTGTTTCTATATTTCAAATGATTTCTGTTTTGCAGTACAACACTACTTAACACATCATCTTTCGCTGTATATTTTGATAATAGAATTCCATATATACCAAGATAGAACATTGTATCTGTAAGGTTATACTTTTCTTTATATCTCTTTACAATTTCAATATCATTGTCAGTCATTATATATTCTTTTGAATTCATATCTGATTTTTTATCAGCAACAGGCAATTCCACTTTTTCAAAATCACATTTTAAATGTTCTTTGAAAAATCTTTTATACTCAGTAAAATCTCTCCTGTAGTAATCATTTGAATAATTAAAATAGTCTGCCATCTCATTTTCACATTGATTTCCATTATATACAGATAAAATATTATGAATGAGAAGTCCCAAAGAAGTTCCATCAGCAATAATATGGTGCATATCAAAGAGTATTTTATTTTCAAAAAACCCAATTCGTATAAGAACATCTTGTTCCAAATTAAATGGTTGAACAAATGACCTCACTGTCTCACCAGTATATTCCTTTATTTCCAACTTAGCATCTTTATCATATACTCCATATATTTCATCATCTTTTTGTAAAATATGCGTTTTTAATATCTTATATTTATTCCATACGGTTTCAATTGCTCGTTTTAACTTCTCTATGTCCGTATGTACTGGTAAATCTACTTCTGCTGGCATATTGTAGCTCAATGATTTTTTATTTTTCTGCCATTCGATATACAATGCTTTCTGTTGTGGTAATAAAATGTACTCGTTTGTTTCTTTTCTATTCTCAACTATTGTTGTTGGTCTTTCGTCAATTAATTGTGCTAATTTCTCTAATGAAGAGTTATCCATAATATCCTTAATTGTTATTTCACATAAGAATACTTCAGATATCTTCGAAATCATACTAATTGCAAGCAGACTATCTCCTCCCAGTTCAAAGAAATCATCATTTTCACCTACATTATCTATATTTAATAAATCCTTGAAAATATTTGCCAATTTCTTTTCTGTTTCTGTTTTAGGTGCTATATAGTCTTTTATTTCTGAATCAAAGTCTGGTATTGGTAAATTCTTCCGGTCTGTCTTTCCACTTGGAGTTGTTGGAATATTGTCTAATCGCATAAAATAATTTGGAACCATATATTTAGGCAATTTTGAACCAATAAATGTCCTCAATTCCTTATCATCAATATCCTCCACTGATGTATAATACCCTACTAAATATTGTCTATTATTTTCATCTTTTTTATCCGTAACTGCTGATAAAGTAATTCCCTTAAACTGAGTCATCACACTTTCAATTTCACCAAGTTCAACGCGAAGTCCCCTGATTTTAACTTGAGTATCAATTCTACCCAGATATTCAATCTCACCATCAGTTCTCCAACTTGCCAAATCTCCTGTATGATATAGTATTTCTCCATGCCTACTATTTTCTCGCACAAATGGATTTCTAGTAAATCTTTCCTTTGTTATGTCAGGACGATTTAAATATCCTTTTCCTACACCTTCTCCAGCAATACACAATTCTCCATGTACTCCAATCGGTAATAACTCATTATTTTTTCCAAGAATATATATCTGGGTATTCGCAATTGGTTTCCCTATTGTAATATCACATGAATTTACTTTTATATTTGTAGACCATACCGTTGTTTCAGATGGACCATAAATATTAAATATATCTGCGTTCGTATATTTTCTCAACTGTACATATAAATCTCTCGGAAATGCTTCACCACCAAGTATAATTGATTTTAATGTTTTCAAATATGAACATTTACTTGTATCTGAAATCAAACTTCTTAACCTAGTCGGTGTCGTCTGAAGAACTTCAACTCCATTTTCTGTAATCAACTTTGATAAGTCATTCTGATTATATGTCTGACTCTCTGATGCCATAATAATTATTAAACCATTAATTAATGGTAATAAACTTTCCGTCACAAATATATCAAAGACAAAATTTGTAATTGAAACAATTTTGTTATACTCTTCATGAATTAAACTATGAAATACATTATTATTATTATCATCACAATAGTTAATAACACTACGGTGTGGCACCAGAACTCCTTTTGGTTTTCCAGTAGAACCAGAAGTAAATACTGTATAACATAAATCTTCTATCTGATTTATATTTTCGATTTTACTTGTATTTTTTGCATAATCAAATTTCGATAACAAAACAGTATGAATATCTAACTTGTTATCACATTGATAACAAAGACATATTTCACATTTTGCATCTTCAATCATAAATCTAATTCTGTCTTCTGGATAACTAGGATCTATTGGCATATAAGCACCACCAGCCTTTAAAATTCCAAGCATCGCAACAATGATGTGCCAACTCCTTTTAGAAATAATCGGCACTATATCATTTCTTCCAATTCCATGATTTCTTAATTCATATGCCAACGAATTTGACATTTCATCAATTTCTTTGTAAGTAAAACGCTTATCTTCAAATATCAATGCAGTTTTGTCTGGCGTTTTCTTCGCCTGTAATTCAAATAGTTCATGAACACATTTATCCTTTGAATATTCTACATATGTGTCATTAAAATCGTTTATAATGTATTCTTTTTCCTTATATGTAAGGATATTAATATGAGTTAAATATATGTCATTCCTCTCAGAAACCTGCTCTATGATTGACATAAACCTGTCTAAAATAAGATTTACTTCTAATTCGTTTTCGAATATATTTTTTTGATAATCTACTGTAATCCTGTGTGTTGATGTGTCATCTCTATTATCAATGTGAATCGTAAATGGTACTTCACTATATCCATTTGAATACCACTCTGTAGTGGCATCTGTATGTGTCTTGGAATTTTGATAACTTATCATGGTTTCATATAGATTTCCTACTAAGTTATGTTTTTCTCTTATATACTTTAAAATTTCACTGTATGGATATTTTTGATGTCTGAATATGCTCATATGTTTTGTCTGGATTTTTTTTAACAATTCTAAAAATGATAATTTTTCCCCGACATCAATTGTCAGTGGAATAGTTGAAACAAACATTCCAATGGTTTGTTTTTCGAGCTTAGTATTTCTGTTTAATACAGGAATTCCAATGGTAATATTTGTATTTTCATCATTTATTTTATATAAATAAGTAACTAATATTCCTTCAAAAAATACCGCAGGTGTAACATTATTTTTTTTGCAAAATTCTTCTATCCTTGAATTAATCTGATTTTCTAATTTTCTGCTAACCCTTCCACTCTCAATAGATTCATTCACATGTTTCCTATAATGAATTTCTGATTTTTCCGGTTTTATCTCGTATTCATTTTCCCAGTATTTTTTATCTCTACGATACTTCTCTGATTCCAAATATATATTCTCTTGTTTTATCCAATCGAAATAGCTATAGTCCTCTTTTTCACACTCCTTATGTTCTTTTAAATTCAGATATTCCTTATCAACAAGTTCTGCCAAAAGGCTAAAAGACCATGCATCACAAATTAAATGATTCATACAAATCAAAATTCCTGTCTTTTCATTTACCTTAAAAACTCTAATTTTGTACATTTTACCATTTACTAATTCTATTGGTTCTTGAGCAAATCTTTGAGCAAACTCATCAAACTCCTGTTTTGAAAAGAATTCTGTATATGGAATATCCCCTCGATAATCCGAATTCATAACCTGATATGGAAAATCCGCCTCATAAAATTTTAGACTAAATACTGCCTGTTTCTTAATCACATTTTTTAGTGCTTTTAACAATAAACTAATATCTTTTTCGCAATTATAAAATATTGCACCACATTGGTTTGCGATTGCCGTATTTTCATAATATTTTTGAACATTCCATATATTTTTTTGAGGTGTTGTTAATCTATAATACATATCTTTTATCTCCCAGTTAATTATTATGTATCATATATTTTATCATAACTATATTTATTTTTCTATGTATATCAATAACTTTCATTTCAGTTTATGATGTTAGAAACGTATTACATACTATCCATTTTGTCATCTAAATAAAAAAGGTATCGAATTGTACTCGATACCTTTTCCTATATCTGCTCATTTACACATACGGATTATAATAATGATTTCTCTTCTTCGTCCCTCTTCCATACTGAATTGCATGTTTTGGACACTTGTTGATACAGGCTGTACATTTGGAACATTTTTCTTTTTTCCAGACTGGTTTGTGATTAATCATCTCTATGACATGTTCCTGACAATTTTTCTCACAAAGCCCACAGCCAACACAAGCATCTGTGACAGAGAATTTTTTTGTACCTTTCACACGGTGATATACGCCAAGCAAAACAGGAGTCAGAATACTTTTTGAAATTTTTCCAGTTTTCTCCTGCAAAATCGCTTTTTTTATCTTTACAATCTGCCTATCTGATGTCTGCAATTTCTTTTTATTCTCTTCTTCAGGTGCAATATTATAATAAATCATCGCATTATCCGGCATTACCAAAGTGTATACATTCGATAAATGAATTTTTCTCTCCGACAATAAGTTTTTTAATTGTCCTCCAGCTCCTGAAATACTTGCACCACAGGTAATGACTGCATAGACATAGGAGGTATGTTTGATTTTCAAATTTCGAATAAATTCACTTACTATGTCATTTACGATATAAAAATACACTGGAAATACAAATCCCACTTTTTCATTGTCTTGTAATTCATATGTAAATTCTTTCTTTTCTAACGCCTCTGCTATATTAATTAATTTTTCATTGTCATCAATCAGTTTTTTCGCAGCATATAGAGAATTTCCTGTTCCACTATAATAAAAAATCACTACTTTCTACCTCCACTATTTTATTTTTATAACCGATATTATTTCATCTAGTTTCATTCCCACATAAGTAGATATTCACCATTTGCACATCATTTCTCTTCGCACAGAATATATTCCCGCATCACCGCATAATCCAACAATCCATGAAAAACCTCTTCAATCTCTAACTTTCCATATTTCTTTCTAATATAGGAAATCACAGACTCTGGATTGTCGCCAAAAATATCTTTCTTCCCATGATAGCCAAGCGAAAATAACAGTGGGTGCACGACAACTGTCTGATACTTTTCAATTTGTTTTAACTTATCGCTATTTTCAGATGTAAAGCAGACATTCTGGGGCTGTTTCGCTACTTGCTCATGAGCGCAGGCTGTTTCGCAACCTGCGTTCAAATCATTCATTGTCACCACAAAGTGATTGCGTATCGTTTTGTTTTGAAACTCTCTCTCTAACAAATCATAGCCATTTTTCAAGCCATACTCCGAATAATCTCCGTGTCCCACCCACAGATGAGCAATATCCGTGTCCTGTGTCCTTATATTCATTTCTGATTTGTTTGCAATCATTTCAAGTAACCTTGCAACATCTAAAATCCTATTCTGATGTAACAATTCTGTTCTGACTTCAATGACACATTTGTGACTGGTGCGCGCATTTTTCAACTTCTCTCGCAGTTCTTCTGTCTGCTCAAGCAAAGACTGGTACTCCACTCCTGCAATCATCAAAACAGGTATCATGATAATTTTTTGATATTTTTCATCTTCTATCTGTCCAAATAGTTCTTCCACTGAAAAAACTTTTTCACCAGTTCTGTCAAAAATCTTCTGCCTGATTTTCTTACTTGTAAATGCAAACATGATTTCATCTTCCGGATAGACCTGTCGCATCTCGTCAAGCAATAGATTGATTCCCTGTCTTGCCTGCCTGTCACTTGTCCCGTTAAATACTACAATTCTCAGCGTATACATGCTATCACCTTTTCTGTGAGCGATTGATAATCTGTCTGGTCTGAAACATGGACATGGGTAATTCCATATTTTTGAAGTTTTTCTGCTGTTTTTTTGCCGATTGCAAAACATCTGTAGTTATTATAGTCTGCTCTCTGATTTTCCGGTATCTGCTCGAAAAATCGCTCTGCCATAGACGCACAGGTAAACACAAACGCATCTGCATCTGCCATTTTTTTAGCATCTATTGAGGTGTGAATTTTTACATTTTCATATACTGCGACTGTTTCAATCTCCAAATCTGGTCTGGTCTTTTTTAAATCTGTAGTCCATACATTCTCTGAAACACGAGCTGTAATATGTATCAGTTTTGAATCTTTCTCTGCATGTGTTTCGAGATAAGTTCCCATCTCCTTACTGCCTGCAAAAAATTCATCATTCTCAGCAAAAATACCATAGGAGTTCAGTGCATCTCTCGTCTTACTTCCAACCACATAAATCTTCTTTCCAAACAGAGCACGAATATCCTGTTTTTTCAAATACTGCTCAAAAAAGAAATGAACACCATGTTTGCTTGTAAATACAAGGTTGTCACATTGATTTATTCTTTCTATCTGTTCTGCAATGGATATCGAACAGATTTCCCCAAGCTGAATTTCCTCTACATTTGCACCAAGTTCTCTAAAATTTCTTGTCAAGTCAGATACCTGTCTTCCAATTTTTGCAACCATCATCTGTTTTCCAAACAGCTTTTTATCCTCAAAAAAGTTTAAGGACTCTCTGAGCGAAATGACCTCACCGTATATAATCAGTGCCGGCGACTGAATATGTTCTTCCTCTACTTTTTGTACAATGTTTTCCAATGTTCCAACGCAAGATTTCTGATTGCTTGTCGTTGCCTTTGAAATCACTGCAATCTGGCTGTCTTTCCCTGCGCCTGCCTGTAAAAGTCCGCTCACAATCTCTGAGAGTTTATTTAGTCCCATTAAGAGTACCCATGTCTCTTTTCTCTTTGCAATCTGATGAAAATCGAGGTCTGCCAGCTCATCTCTCTTATTGTGTGCTGTGATGACATGAAATCCCGTGGAAATTCCTCTGTGTGTGATTGGAATTCCGGCAAATGCCAGACCTGCAATTGAGGAACTGATGCCCGGAACTTCCTCAAAGGTCACACCTGCTAAGTCACATGCAAGCCCCTCTTCTCCGCCTCTTCCAAATACATAGGGGTCTCCACCTTTCAAGCGGACAGTCAGCGGATATTCCATAGATTTTTTTATCAGTAACTCGTTAATTTCCGGCTGTATCATAGCGTGGTTGTGGTTTTCTTTTCCGACATAGATGCACTCACAGTCCGGCTTGCACTCATTTAACAGCTCCATAGGAATTAGGCGGTCATAGACAATGCAGTCTGCCTGACGAATGAGTTCCATTCCTCTCACGGTAATCAAAGACGGATTTCCGGGGCCAGCTCCGACTAAAGCGACTGTTCCAGCTACTTTTCTTCGCATTTGTTTTGCGACCTCTGCCGCTAAGTTCTCCGGATTATTCCCAATACCTTCGGTAATATAAATCTTTTTATCCTTCAAATCTTTTGAAGAGGGAATTTGTGACAAGGCTCGAAGTAAATATCTTCCGTCTTCCAATTTTGTGCACACTGCGCCAATCGCTGTGTGACAATCCCCTCCGATTGCCTCTAAATATCCTCTCTCTGCTCTTTTTTGTACTTCGGTGTCGTCATCTCCGAGACGGTTGATTTTATCAAGGAGTTCTTCCTGTGACTGATTGACTTCTATGGCAAGAATTCCCTGTGCCGGTGCCGGAATCATCTGGTCAAAGGATAAGACTGCCTTGTGCTTTATATTCATGCCAAGACGATTGAGCCCTGCAGCAGCCAGCACAATTCCGTCTAACTTTTGTTCTTCCATTTTTCTAAGTCTGGTGTCCACATTTCCGCGAATATCTTTGCAGGTAATATCTGGTCGCAATTGTTTTAACTGCAAGGCTCTTCTACTGCTTCCAGTTCCAATCACAGCTCCCGATTTTAATGTCTCCAAGCTGTCTGCCTCTCTGAGAATTAACACATCTCTTGAGTCTTCTCGCTTTAGGGATTTTGCAAAGACAAGTCCCTCCGGAAGTTTGGATGGCATATCTTTCATGCTGTGAACAGCCATATGAATCCTGCCGTCTAGCAGCTCCTCCTCAATCTCTTTGACAAATACGCCCTTTGTTCCCATTTGACTGAGTGAGCTCTTCTGATCTTTATCCCCTGTGGTCTTTATGATTTTTATTTCAAAACTATCCTCTGGGTATGCCTGTTCTAACATCTGTTTCACATAGGTTGTCTGCGTCAATGCCAGCCTAGACCCCCTTGTTCCTATGATATATTTCACTTAATCTTCCTCATCTTCTAACTTAAATAATTTCTGTACAAATTCACGGTATGCGTCCTGATCCTCAACGCAATCCAGTTTCTTTAATTCGCGAATTGGTTCACGAATAAGTCTGTTTAGGGAGGCTCGCAGCATCTTATACAAAATTTTTTTTTTTTTTTTGTTTAAATCTAGTTTTCTGTCCAGATACTCATAGGTATCCTCCGCAATTTCTTCACAGCGTTTCTGTAGAGAGCCAATCGTTGCGTCCATTCGACTCATAAACAGCCACTCTTTCGTCTCATCGACATCACTTTCCAGTAACTCTCTTCCCTGTGCGACAAGCAGTTCTCGCTGTTTCAGGTTTTCATTTGCCACAAGATTTAATTCATCTAAATCAATCAGCGATGTCTGTTCTTTCTTTGAAAATTTCTCATCAATATCTCTCGGCGATGCAAGGTCAAGAAACATTCTTTTCTTATCATATGTTCCACCAGATTTTTCATATTCTTCTGCAAGAACAATCGTATGTGGTGCCGAGGTTGCAGCTATCATCAGGTCACTTTGTGCCATCAGCTCATATCTCTTTTCAAATGCAAAAACTTCAATCTCCGGATACTCTTCCTTTAATCTCTTTGCGTTGGATTTACTCCTGTTGCAGACAAAAATTTTCTCAGCTCCGTAGTAAGTGACATATTTGAGTGCCAACTCGGACGTCTTTCCACTTCCAAGAATTAAAACCGTTTTGCCTGAAATTCCCATCTCGTCCTCAAGCATTTTGATTCCGATATAACTCACAGAGATTGGATTTTCACTGATTTTTAACTGTGTTTTCACCTTTTTTGCGCTTGTAATGGCATCTCTCACAATTTTATTGAGCTCTTTGCCACTAAATCCTGTCATCTTTGTAAAGTCAAGAGACTCCTGTATCTGTCCCAAAATCTGATCTTCTCCAAGCACCATCGATTCTAATCCCGCCGCTGTTCGAAACAGGTAAGAAATCGCATCTCTTCCTGTCTGCTCGATTAGATATTCCTGACTTTTGCTGTCTCCATAACCACAAAAAATATCCTTTACTTTGCAAAAGTCTTCCTCTGTTTCATACAAAAAATAAACTTCACTTCGGTTACAGGTGACAACTGGCATAACCTGTGAAATTTCATGTTTCGTCTCTTCTGAAATTTTTTGTAAAATACGCAGTTTTTCAGAATCTGAGAATGTAAATCGTTCTCTCACAGACAGCGAGGCTCTCTTATAATTTATGCCTATCATTCCAAATTTCATATTGCATACTTCCTTATCTGATTACTGATGATTTCATCTCTGATGGATTCTTTTATCGATATTCATTCTGAAAATATTCTTTTATTACCGTTGCTGTCGCTCTTAAATCCTCTTTGGTATGTGCATCCGATACAAACATTGCCTCATACTGAGAAGGTGCGGTATAAATTCCGTGGTCGAGTAAATAGCCGAAATACTGTGCATATTTCTTCGTATCACTAGAGGTAGCCGATTCGAAATCATTGACCTCTTTTTCGGTAAAGAATACGGACAGAAGAGAACCCACCTGATTGACGTGTACCTGACTGCAGGCATTTTTAATTGTGTCTGCCAAGTAAGCTCCGCTCTTTTCTAATCTGTCATAAATCGCCAAATCATTTTTCAAAATCGTGAGTGTTGCAATGCCTGCCGCTGTTGCAATTGGATTTCCAGACAGTGTTCCCGCCTGATAAACCGAACCAACTGGTGAAACCTTATCCATAATCTCTTTTCTTCCGCCATAAGCTCCCACTGGCATGCCTCCGCCGACAATCTTACCAAGTGTTGTCATATCAGGAGTTACTTTGTAATACTGCTGTGCACCGCCGAGAGACAGACGAAATCCTGTAATTACCTCATCAAAAATTAACAGAGAATTGTATTTTAACGTAAGTTCTCTGAGTCCCTGCAAAAATCCCTCCGCCGGAAGAACAACTCCCATATTTGCCGCCACAGGTTCCACGATAACGGCTGCAATGTCATCGCTGTTCGCCTCAAACAATGCCTCTACAGAAGATAAATCATTGTACTCTGCCACTAGGGTATGTTTGGTAAAATCAGCAGGAACACCCTCACTGTCTGGGACAGATGTTGTGAGGGCAGCAGAACCTGCCTTTACTAAAAGTCCATCGGAATGTCCGTGATAACAGCCTCTGAACTTTATAATTTTATTTTTTCCTGTAAATCCCCTCGCCACACGAATAGCACTCATGACTGCCTCTGTTCCGGAACTTACCAATCTGCTGACTTCCATAGACGGAATACATTCTGCAATCAAGTCTGCAAGAATGACTTCTTTCTCTGTCGGTGCGCCATAAGTTAATCCGAGGTCACACGCCGATTTCACTTTCTCAATCACTTCTGGGTGAGCATGTCCAAGAATTCCCGGTCCCCAAGAACAGACGTAATCAATCATCTCGTTTCCGTCTACGTCAATAATTCTGTCCGCATATGCTCTCTCTATAAATCTTGGTGTTCTGCCAACAGAGCCAAATGCTCGGACAGGGCTGTTCACTCCTCCCGGTATAATTTTCTTTGCGCGCTCAAAGAGTGCTGCCGATTTGCTGTTGTTTTCTTTATATAAACTCATTGCTTTCTCCTATTCCTAGCGTTTTTCCTGTCATAAGGTTGTGCCCCTTCGCTTCGCTCTGGGGCAGGTCGGAAAAACGCATATATACAGGAACTTCGTTCCTAGCGTTTTTCCTCAATCCATCTTGCGACATCGAGGGCGTGGTAGGTGATAATCATCTTTGCTCCTGCTCTCTTTAATCCTGTCATAATCTCCATGACAATCTTTTTCTCATCAATCCAGCCATTTGCAGCAGCAGCCTTTACCATAGAGTATTCGCCACTGACATTGTAGGCTACGATTGGAACTCTAAAATTATTGTCAATCTCCTTGATAATGTCCATATATGCCATTGCCGGTTTTGCAATAATGAAATCTGCTCCCTCTAAAATATCTTCTTCGACCTCATTCATCGCCTCTTTTCCATTTGCCGGATCCATCTGGTAGGTCTTTCTGTCTCCAAATCCCGGTGCAGAATGAGCCGCATCACGAAATGGACCGTAAAATCCAGAGGCAAATTTTGCGGAATATGCCATAATCGACACATAGAGAAATCCTGCGTTGTCTAACGCCTCACGAATGACCTCTACGCGCCTGTCCATCATATCACTCGGTGCAATGATGTCTGCACCGGCTTTTGCATAGGCTACTGCTGCTTTTGACAACAACGGAAGTGTCTCATCATTTAAAATAATACCGTCTTTTACAAGACCACAGTGTCCATGTGATGTGTACTCACAGAGACATACATCTGCAATTACTACAATCTCCGGATAATGTGATTTGATATACCGAATTGCCTGAGGTACAACTCCCTCTTCATCATAGGCAGCACTTCCCACCTCATCTTTGTGTGCCGGAATTCCAAAGAGTAATACTGACACAATTCCAGCCTCGACAATCTGATTCATAATCTCATGAAGTCGGTCTACGGAATACTGATTGATTCCCGGCATAGACTCAATTGGATTGCAGATATTTTCTCCTTCTATGACAAAAATCGGACAAATTAATTCATCTGTCCTCACATGATTTTCACGCAACATTTTTCTCAATGATTCACTTGTTCTGAGTCGTCTTGTTCTGTCCATTTCCTTTTTCTCCTATCACATATATGTTTTGCTATAATGATTCGTAACTATTTCGTTATCACATTTATTGTGGCTAAAATACAGTGCAAGTAGTCAATGTTTCTTGCACTCCGTTGCGAAAGCAAAAATCATACTGCATAACATAATTCACCGCTTGTACCTTATGCAACATTTAATTGAAATCGTTTCCTTATAAATAGTTATGAATGAATCTTTCTCAACTCACTCTCAAAAAACTGGTCGTATAGTTCCCGTTTTTCTTCTAATGTAAGACTCTCATCTTTTTGTATCTGACTTCGCAATTCTCCCATTTTGTCATTTAGCTCCGCTAAATCTTCGGTTACAAATTCAGAAATCTTTTCCCTAATATACTGAGATACCCGCGGGCTTTTGCCACCGGTAGAAACCGATACGACAATATCACCCTGCTTATGAATGGCAGGCAGGGATATTTCATGAAATCCCTTGCTGACATTTAGGCACAATATATTTCTTTTTTTGCACTCAGACTCCACTTCCGCATTGACCTCATCACTCGATGTCGCAGCAATCACAAAGAAGAATGTTTCTACATCATCCGGTTTCCATTTTCGATATTCTTTAATTATCCTATCATTCCTACTGATTTTCTCTGAAATCTCTGGTGCGATAACTGATATTGTAGCACCACTCTCATAAAATGTACACATCTTTTTGTATGCAATTTCTCCACCACCGACGACAAGACAATTTTTGCCCTCAAAATCAATTTCTATTGGTACATATGACATATTTATATTTGCCCTGCTTTCGTAAATTTTGAGATTATTGTATCATTTTTGCAAAATGGTTACAAGCCGAGTCATAGAAGTTTTCATATTCGAGATATTCTTCCGGTTTTGCATTTTGCGAGAATAATGACAGACTGCACGCTTTGCAAACAATCTATTGTCAAAAAAAGACCACAGTTGAGCATATTCTGCTCTCATGTGGTCAGTTTTACATAATATAATGTTTAACCTTCTAGGATTTCATAACATCACTCTTTTTAATTGTCACAATGCAGGAATCAACAGTTTCTTCGTCATCAGAACTTCCACCTGTTGTCTGTCTCTTGAACGGATCAACTCCTTCCACCTCAGTAAATTTTCCCAATCCTTTTCCCACAACAGAACCCGGAACACGGAATGTCTCAATATCAATAGGTTCTATATTGATTTCTTCCGGATGTTCCAGTTGAGGAATCCATTCGTAAGGAACTCTATAGGCCCGATAAATCATATTGTTAGAGAATTTTCCACCAAATGCTGTCTTGAAATATGGATTAATATACTCCCATACAATCTCATGTTCTGGTGTTACTTCTATCAGTCTTCCATCCGAACCCTCTGTAATTAATGTGTTTCCATTTGGAAGTCTCTGGGCAGAACTGATATAAGAACTATAAAATTTAGAGGCATCTGAAAATAAGAAAAATCCTGCTTCAAGAGGAGTGTACTGCCATGTAATTTCTAAGGTAACAGGATTAAACTGAAGTACTCTTGAGTAATCTCTGTGAGCGTTGTTGACTCCATTTGCAGAGGCTGGATTCGGAACTCCATATCCACCTTCTCCTCCGTTGTCAAATACAAGTAAATCTCCTTCTCCCGGAAGTCCCTTTGGAATCATATGAAGATGATGCTGTCCAATAATCCATCCAAGTTTTCTCGTTGCCTCATTTTCATTAAAATCAGGTCCTAGTCTCCAAACGATTTTACCTGTAGATTTTTCTATAATTGCTAAGATATTTGAATTTCTTGCATCAAAGATGATATTATCCGGATGAAATCTCTCATCCCCTCCATCATACCACTTATTCTCTCCTAAAGTCGCAAAATTGTTGATGTGCATCCAATCTCCACCTGCATCACCATGAATTCCGGGATTTCTGTAGAGCGTATTTTTCGCGGCCTCATCAAATCCCAATTCTTCAAAATGGTCCGATGCTTTCCAGCTCCAGATGATATTTCCATCCCAGTCTACTTCAATAATTTTATCATCGATTAAGAGTTTATCACTGATATTCGGATTGTGTACATTTTCATGTGTAAGAATCAATGTATTTCCACTTGATGTTTTAGGTGTGCCTCCCGGATAATAGTATCCTACCGTAGAACCCTCTCTCTGGTAATCGTGGTGCTGTCTCGCCTGCCATGAAGGTTCATATCCCTCATCTTCCACATACTCATTTTTGTTAAATTTCCATACGATATTGCCGTCCCAGTCAACCTGTACTAAATCGATTTGATCTTGATACGCATATTTTCCAGGTCTTGTACCTGTAGTTCCAAATACATATCCACCCGGAAGTATCTTATTCGGAAATCCTCCAAGTCCTGCCCAAAGCTGAACTTCTCGCCCGTTCATATCAATCAGTAATGCCCCTCTTGCTGACGGAAAAATTGTATATCCGCTATATGCCTTTTCTTTCTTATATAATGTTGTTCCCGTTGGAAAAATTGTTGGATATCCCATAGTTTCATCCTCCCTCTATTTCTGTATTGTTACATTTTCCGGAATCGCAATTTCTGCTGCGCTTGTATGAATGAAATCTCTAATATTGTATTCTTCTTCATATCTTCCGTGTGTATAAGCCCATTCATTTAATTTATCAAGCTGAAGTGCTCCCTCTTCTGTAAATCCAATTCTAAATTTCTGTGAATTCCAGTTTTTCTTAAAATCTTCTGCTTTGATTCCAAATTTTGTCTCAACTCTTACCGCTGCATCATCAAGATTTTCCGTGATATAATCAATGCTCTCCTTCAATGCCTTTAAATAATCAGCCAAGAGTTCTGTATTATTTTTAAGAAAATCAGATGTCGTGATTAGATAAGAACCTACACGAATTCCAATATCATCTGCTTTTGCAGCCAGTTTCCACCCGATTTCCTCGTATTTACTTCCCTCTGCACCATACGCAACAATTGCTGATGCATCTCCAGTCTGTGCCAATGCCAGATTTGTCTGATTTGAATCAGACTGTACAATATTTTGTTTCGCAGGGTCCACTCCAATATAGGTCTGTGCCTGCCAGTTATAATATTCAGAAACTGTTCCTATTTTTGTAACCCATCCATTGCTGTTATTTAAACTTTCCAAATTATCTGCATATTTCGAATCCACATAGAGTCCTCCGTCTGTAGGAGCACTCACGCAAAGTTCTGAAAATATGGCAAGATTTGTTGCATGCAATGTTTTTCCAAATCTGTTTGCTGCTGCAAAATCTGCTAAAAGTCCTGTGTCGGCTGTTCCATTTTGAATTGCATCCACTGTATTAATACCAGACGCATATTCGGCTGTCTCTAATTTAATGCCATATTTTTTAAAAATCCCTTCTTCCTCTCCAATAAAAGTTGCATACTGGTCAGCAGCTCCCGTCATAATTCCTACACGAACGGTCTTTAATCCATCTGCATCGGCTTTCACTTCATTTCCAAGATTTTTATTTCCGCATCCGACTAATCCTACCATTAAACCGGCAGCTATTATCACAGATGCTATCTTTTTAAAATTTTTCTTCATATCATTCTTCCTCCTCATGATTTTCTATATGTAAATTTTACTTCACACCAAAGTTTTTTAATGTTCGTCTGCCAATAAACTGAATGAGTTTATCAGACAGAAATCCCAGCAATGCAAGACTGACGATTCCGGCAAACGCACAATTTGTCTTGTAATACAATTTCGAACTATTAATCAAATATCCAAGTCCATCACTGCCCACCAGCATTTCTGCTGCCACAATACAGATAAATGAGGAACTGAGTCCAAGTCTAATTCCCGTATAAATATTAGACACAGCAGACGGTACAATAACTAGAAAAAAAATCTTAGTCTTTGATGCTCCCATCACGGAGGCTGCCTCTATGAGTGAAAAATCTGCTAATGCCACGCCTGCTATGGTATTTATGAATATCGGGAAGAATGAAGCATATATAATCAATGCAATTTTTGACTCATCTCCAACACCAAACCACATCAAAAATAATGTTGTAAGAGCGATTGCCGGTACAAAGCGAAAGAAACTAAGTATCGGATCCATCAACCATTTTATTGGCTTAAATGTCCCTACCATCAAACCTAACGGAACGCCCAGTACAACAGCAGACAGCCATCCTTTCAATACTCGAAAAAGACTTGCCACAATATCCCTCTGCAATGTATGATTGTTCCATACCTCTTTCAATCCTTCTATTGTTTCATATGGACTAGGTAAAAAATATGCATCGTAGGACAAAGAACCCAGTCCCCAAATTACAATTACCAAAATCCAAGATATAATTCCACATCTTAAAATTTTTTCTATCCATCCTGACTTCTTATCATATGTATTTATACCTGTCATAAGCCACACCTCCCGTTTAAATGACATAATCTAGTTCAATATCCTCATCAGCATCTTGGAATAAGTAATTGTAAATTTTCTTTTTATAGACATCAAAATCGCTGCTATTACGCTTTCTTCCTGCTGTACTAATCGGAATGATTTCTTTGATTTCACCAGGTCTTGCAGACATTACCACAACTTTATTTCCAAGTACAATTGCCTCATCAATATCATGTGTCACAAGAACCATTGTTGTGCCTTCACTCTTTTGAATTTTTAAAATTTCTTTCTGCATCTGAATTCTTGTAAGTGCATCGAGCGCTCCAAATGGTTCATCCAATAAAAGAATTTTCGGATTATTCACAAGTCCCCTTGCGATGGCTGCTCTCTGCGACATACCTCCAGATAACTGTCTCGGATAGCTGTTTGCAAAATCGGTAAGCCCGACAAGTTCTAAATGTTTTTTTACTCTCTCTTCTTTTTCCTGTTTTGATACCTTATTTAGTCCAAATCCAACATTTGATTTAATCTTTAACCACGGGAGTAATCTGTGCTCCTGAAATACCATCCCACAATTGACATCCGGTCCGGTAACCGTCTTTCCGTTTCTCTCGACCACACCGGTCTGATAAGGAACAAGTCCACTGATAATCTTTAACAGGGTACTCTTACCACAACCACTGTGTCCTACGATTGTGATAAAATCACCCTCCTCAATGTCAAGTGATATATCATTCAAAATCGGAACATCTTTTTTATCGACAGTATAAGTTTTATTTAAGTGTTCAATGTGTATCATTGTATTTGCCATATAATCAGCTCCTTTTCGTTAATTTTATGTATCTCCCAGTTGATATGTGTGTATTCTAGGATATATAAGTCCACTTTGCAATTCATATTCGTGCAATCGTTTTCATTTCAAATTCCGTTTCACATTAATAATGACTATCTCTCATCTTGATTTCTCTTTATTCTTATTTCCTGTATAATTTTTCTCTACTTCAATCATCAAAATAACACTTATAATGCAATCGTTTGCACCGCTATAATCTGGAATTTTTCACAGTTCATTCATTCCCTGAAAATAATTTTGGAACAAAAAAAAGATTTGCATGTGTTTTTTCATGCAAATCTTTTATCTAAATTATGGTTAGATGTATCGAATCAGGTCAGACTCCCTATATGATATATTCACACTCCAATGCTGCACCTGCATCGGAGCAGCTTTCTCTCC
The DNA here is from genome assembly GCA_900321855.1 of uncultured Eubacteriales bacterium. Lineage (GTDB taxonomy): Bacteria > Bacillota > Clostridia > Lachnospirales > Lachnospiraceae > Bovifimicola. The sequence goes on from ONXS01000006.1 coordinate 21,884, forward strand.
GGATTAGTGTCCCCTCTGATTCAATTCTTGTCACTGCAGAATGTCCTTTTTTCATACGGTCCGTTAATAAATAGTAGGCAAACTTTGCCATCTCGCGTTTTGGCAGATGTACGGTTGTGAGCATTGGCGAAGTGTACTGTGCCTCCTCAATATCATCGGATGAAATAATTGACGGGCGGTAGTATCGGTTATGTCCCATTGATAAATATTTTAACATTCCAATGGCAATAATATCGTTTGCGCAGTAAATAGCTGTTGGTGGATTCTCAAGCTCTATTAATTCCTTAATTGCCTGAATACCATCTTCCTCACTGATTTTACATTTGATAATATAATCCGGTTCGTATGAAATGTTATACCGAAATAAAGTCTCCTGATACCCTTTAAATCTCGCCTCTTTGTGACAGTCTCCCACATAGGCAATATTTCTGTGCCCCAATGAAATCAAGTAATCAATCGCATCTCTTGCAATTTTTTTTCCATCACAGACAACCTCATCAATTTTGTAATTCAGTGGATTTCTGCTGACTGCAACAATATTCTCCGAATGTCGCAGCAATTCATCTACAGCTCTCTCCACGCATCTTCCGATTACAACAATTCCATCTATTTTGCCAGAATCCTTAAATAAAACATTTATTTCCTTATGTATATCCAAATTTGCACATTTCTTTTCATCTGATAATTCTGATTTATAGATAATTTTGGTCAGAACATTCCTGCTATTGTGTACTTCGCGCTCAATTTCCCTAATTAATTCTCTATAAAAGGGGTCCACTTCCATCGAATCTACACGCGTAACTATAATCATAATATTGGCATGATTCTTATCTTTATCTGAGTTACATTTTAGATTTCTGGCTGCCTCATTTGGAATATAGTTCAGTTTTCTTGCAGCTTTAAATACCCGTTCTCTGAGCCCTTCATCATTCTTATTATACTCCGGATGGTTCAATATTCTTGAAACCGTAGAAATGGATACTCCAACCTCTTCTGCTATTTCTTTTAACGACATATGTTATCCTCATTTCAATGTGATTTTTCATACTATTCCTAGTGTTTTGCAATGATTTTGTATCTATCATATTATAACACTCAAATTGAAAAATGTATATTATTTTTATTTGTCTATTCCATACGGAATGATTATTTACATCAAAAAACGACAATACCGTCAAGGCACTGTCGTTTACAAATGTATAAATTATCATTATTTAATATAATCCTGAATATCAAATGTCTTTTCAATAATGTCACTCTCTGCCAGAAAATCCACTGTGTTCTGCAAATCTACAGCATCAGCCTCATTCAAATCGATTGGAAATTCCGCGTTTGCTAAAGCTGATACAAAATCTTCTTCCTCTAACCCAAAGTCTTCTGCATATGTTTTTGCAATGGCCTGCGGGTTATCCTTTACTTTCTGTGCCGCTTTGCGATACTCATCTAAAAAGATTTTTACAAGTTCCTGATTTTTTTCTACATATGTTTTATTGGCAATGATTGGATTTTCACCCAAAAAGATTCCTGTTCCGTCTGCAAGCACTTTGGCATCTAAGGCTTTTCTGATTTTTGTAATATTGGGCTCCCATGTTGAAATAGCATCTACCTCTCCATTTTCCAATGCCACACTCTGTTCTGCAGGACTTAGATTGACAAGTGTCACATCTGCAATGGACAGCCCTACACTCTTTAGCTGTGCGTCAAGCAAGTTTTGAGCAATCGAACCCACAACTAAACCAACTTTTTTTCCCTTTAAATCCTCAAGTTTTGTGATGTCAGAATCCTTTGGAACAAGTGTAGCTTCCGTTTTTTCTCCGTTGTACGCAATTCCAACAAGCACTCTGTCCTGACCGGCTGCAATTCCTGTAATTGCGGGCACATTTCCAATGACTCCAATATCCTGCTGCCCCGCTGCAAACGACTCATTTTCCGAAGGGCCCGATTCAAATTCTGTGAAATTGATTTTCACATCATATTCTTTTAACGCATTTTTTAAATCATCACTATCTCTCAATAAGTAGAGAGGGATATAACCCGGAACTTTCTGTAATGCTATATTTAAGTGCTTTCCATCATCTTTTTTATCAGATTTTCCGCAGCCAATCACACCTACGGCAAGACTTCCAATCAAAACTGCTCCTATTAATTTCTTAAAAATATTTTTCTTTTTTAAACGATTTTTCTTCATAAAAATTGCTCCTTTCCATTTCATGTTTACATTTATAACAATTGCCTATTTCCAGACAATGACTCTCTTTTCTATCTGTTTTAAAATTACATCCATAATTTTTCCTATCACACCAATGGTAAACATTCCCATAATCACAATATCCATTCTCCCATAATTCCTTGCATTTGAAATCATATATCCAATGCCGGAACTACTTGCCACAAGCTCTGCCGCAACCACGCAAGTCCAGCAGGTATTGAGTCCCACTCTCAGTCCCGTAAAAATGGACGGGAGAGCGGATGGCAGAATAACTTGAAGAATATATTGAGTTTTTCCAATCTGAGCCATTTTTGCCACCTCAATCATATGCTCATCAGTTGCTGCAACACCGTCAATCACGTTGACGAGAACCACGAAAAATCCTCCCAGAAAGATGAGAAACACTTTTGATTCCTCACCAATTCCAAACCAAAGAATTGCAAGCGGTATCCACGCAATCGGTGGAATCGGCTTTAAAATCTGAATGATGAGGTCTGTGAATCTCTTCATATGTGTTGACAAACCTATCATGATTCCCAGCGACAATCCGCAGATAACAGCTAACGCGTAACCCTCTAGTACCCTCCGAATACTCACATAAACTGCCGCAAACAGCGATTTATCCTGCCATTTTATCCGGAATGTCTCTACAATCTTTGCCAATTTTGGAACAGATACGGTATTGATTCCTCCAGTCCTTTCATAAAACCACCACAAGCTCAGCAGTATAACGGGAAGAGTGAGGTATTCTATGCTATTTCGTATATGTATTTTCTTTTCTTCCATATTTCCCAGCCTTCCTTCTATTTTTCTAATTCTTCCTTTTTGCTTTGGACTCACAACGATTTCACGAAACCGTTACTCTGTCCAAATGCCTCAAAATCGGATATTGTTCTTCCTCTTCTCTCTGTCTGACTAAAAATGACTCATTTCTTATCTCCACAGGTATCAGTGTCCATATTGCACCGAGGTCTACATCTCCCAATTTCTCCCGAATGTTTTCATATATGCGCTCAAAATCATGGCCTGCTGTCACACTTTTTACTGGTCTGGCAATCACTTCATAGCTCTCATTATTTTTTGTAATCTGTACACTTACCAGCTTATCAAACCATAGACTATATACGAGATTTCTGTTATTTCTCGAACTCTCCAAGAGCTCATAGAGCAGCAGATTATGATTTTCATCTAACGTCAGATATTGTTTCCTGACTACATGAGGCACTCCATTTTTATCTACTGTTCCTATCAATTTGATAGAAGTTTCATCCTCAAACAATTTTTTCAGATTATCATCTATTTGCACTGCCATGTCATTCCTCCTTTTTATCATCTAACAATCCAATCACATATTCTCAATTTACTTCTGAGAACTAAATTTCCAATAGGCTATTCTATTAATCTGGCTATATCCTCAATAAATCCATTCCCGGATGAGCACCACATCTCCTGTAATCGTCTGTGTATGGATTGACTCCATAGTGATGTGCCAGTCTGTCAAATTCCAGATATGTCTTTATAAAATATTCCAAAGACGGATTTTTCTGCTTTGCAAAAATTGCCCCCGGTGAAGTTCTCCAGACATTTGCGGCAAGTGCAATCCCGTGAGAGATGATACTCTCTGCCTCCTCCGTCACTCTTTTATATGCCTCTTCTTCACTTGCAAATCCATTTGGTGTGGCGAGTTCCGTTCCAAGAACAACTCCGGAAGATACATTTCCCTTTCCAAAATAATCAACGGACGCAATCAGTCTGCGTTTCCACTCCTCGTATCCGACATGATGTGCTTTTCCCGGACAAATCCACTCAAATTTTTCCCTATCAAGCACCTCAATATCTGTGGTGTATGTCAATAATCTTGTCTCGTTGTATAAAATTTCCAACTGCCTCTCGTCAAATGCCGATGATATGAGCTGACTTGGAATTCTGTCATTTCCCTCAAAAAATTCTCCCAGTGCCTTTATGAGTTCTACATATGCCTTTAACTCATCATCAAATAAATGTTCGCCAGATAAAATTGAACCGCCAGTCATCAAAATTGCGCTAAATCTTCCCTTTTGCTTTAATGCCTCTCCGACTGCCTCTGCAATGTACGCTGTCTCTTCTCTCTCCGTTGTCTGATGTCGCATCTTAAAGCAAGGAGTCATCGGGCAGTATTTACAGCCCTCTCCCGGCTTATCCCAAAAATGGCAGTATTGATTTAGATTAATGTCAATTCTCTGAGGTCTTGCCTGAATATATTTGTGAAATGGCTCTCCATTTGATGCCAATTTATCATAAAAATCCGGTTTCTCCCAATACCACACTTCCTCAAGTGGTTCCCCCTTATCTGTGATGTAAATTTTATCGTCAATCACATCCACAATATAAGGCTCTCGAAAAGCTGTCTCCCTATTAAAATCAAAATTTGTTATAAGATAGGAACCATCTCTCAAAATCAGACTCTCTGGTGTATACTCCTGTGTGGTTCGAAACAATGCAATGGTTCCCGTATTGACCTGATGTATGGCGGGATTAATTTTTTCTTTTGCCGCCTGTGTATAAATCACACCTCGTCTCTGGACATCTACCTTGAGTGCCCATATTCTCGGAGCCAGAGGATATTTTTTTAACACCTCATCAAGACTCAGCTCCTCTTCTCTCCAATTTTTATCTATCGCCATAAGCTGCTACCTTCTCTCTGATTTTTATCTATCACCATAAACTGCTACCTTCTCTCTGATTTTTATTTATCACCATAAGCTGCTACCTTCTCTCTTATTTCATCTACCCTGTCTAATCTCTCCCAAGTAAAATCTTCTTCATTTCTTCCAAAGTGTCCATAGGCTGCCGTCTTTTTATAAATTGGTCTTCGAAGTTCCAAAGCATTGATAATTGCCTCCGGTCTCAAATCAAAGACCTCATTTACGACCTGCTCGATAATTTCCTCAGAATATTTTCCAGTTCCAAATGTCTCCGCCGAAATGGATACAGGCTTTGCAACACCAATCGCATAGGCGAGTTCAATTTCCAATTTTTCAGCAACACCAGCCGCCACAAGATTTTTTGCTACCCATCTGGCCGCATAAGCTGCCGAGCGGTCAACTTTTGTTGCGTCTTTTCCAGAAAATGCTCCGCCTCCGTGACGACCACTTCCGCCATAAGTATCTACAATAATCTTTCTTCCGGTCAATCCCGCATCTCCCTGCGGACCTCCAATCACAAATCTTCCAGTCGGATTAATGAAATATTTTGTATCTTCGTCCAAGAGTTCATTTGGCAGAACTGCCTGAATTACATATTTTGTGACATCTTCCTTAATCTGTTCCTGAGTCACCTGTTCATCGTGCTGCGTAGAAATGACAATGGTATCAATTCGCTTTACACGGTTGTCATCATCAAATTCTACTGTGACCTGTGATTTTCCATCTGGTCTTAAATATGGAAGTGTTCCATCTTTTCTGACTTTTGCAAGCTGCTTTGTCAGTCTGTGTGCAAAGGAAATCGCAGGTGGAAGATATTCCTCTGTCTCATTTGTCGCATATCCAAAAATAATTCCCTGATCACCTGCTCCTGTCCCAAAGTCCTCCGTCTCACCTTTTTGTTTCGACTCATACGCCTTGTCAACTCCAAGTGCAATATCTGCTGACTGCTCATCAATGGAAGTCAACACCGCAATAGAATCGGCGTCAAATCCTCCCTGATTATTTGTGTATCCGATTTCTCTTATGGTATCTCTCACCACTTTTGAAATATCAACATAGGCATTGGTTGAAATCTCACCAACTACAAGAGCAAGTCCTGTCGCTACCGTTGTCTCTGCCGCCACTCTGGCATTTGGGTCCTTCTCTAATAATGCATCTAAAATCGCATCTGAAATCTGATCTGCAATTTTATCTGGATGTCCCTCTGTTACTGATTCTGATGTAAATAATTTTCCCATACTATCGCTCTCCAATCTTTTATCAATTTTATGACCTGCATCTTGGCAGTTATCTGTTTTGCGACTCATCAAAAAATCTCATCGTCAAATGTGTTTCTCAATGTCCGCTTTGTTTTCATGTGCAAATCATACTCTCAGGAAAGACGATTTTCAAATCATTTGCATGCAAGCGTTTGCAGGTTCGATTTCCCACATAAACATTTCGTACCTCATAATCCATGTTCTTGCGCCCAACCAATCGAATTTCATGCCACAAAAAAAGAAACTCCTGCAAACGTTTGCACTTATTGCATATCGCATAAATACAGCGTTTGCCGAGTTTCTTTCTATAAAAAAAATTATATGTAAATCATAAAACTGCAAAAAAGTATATTTTGCATCTGTTTTTCACTAATAAATCAGGGTCTGACCCCGTTAGTTTTTGCTAACTAAAGTTAGATGTCTCTGCGGGGTCTGACCCCAATAAGTTATTCAAAAATGTGCTCTCTGTACAAGGTTTTCCAAAATAATATCCTTGTATGGAATCTGGTTCCATACTGCTAATTGCATGTAACTCTTGCTCGTTTTCAATTCCCTCAACACAGATTTTCAAGTTCAAACTGTGTGTTGCCTCTATAATGTGTGTCATCAACTGATGTTCATATGGATTTTTTACGGCTTTTATCGTAAATTCTCGGTCTAATTTAATTGTATTTGGCAGAAGAATACCGATTGAACTCCAATTTGAATATCCTGTGCCAAAATCATCGAGTGCAATACCCACTCCTAATGTTTTTAACTCAGACCACACTTTTTTAACAATCATTGATTTTTCCAAATATCCACTTTCAGTCATCTCAACAACCAGACACTGAGGTGGCAATTTGTTTTCTTTTAGGGCATTTTCAATCGTCTCTACGATATTACTTTTTAAAATCTGAACATAAGAAATATTCACACTAATCTTAAAATCAGGAATATATTGTCTGCATTTCTTACAAAATGATAATGCCTGATAAATAATCCATCTGCCCACTGGAATAATCATTCCACTATCCTCCAGTAATGGGATAAATTTAACTGGTGACATCATAGTCCCATCCGAACAATAAAAACGAAGAAGGCTCTCTGCACCATATATATCCCCTTGATTTCCATTGACGATTGGCTGAAAATATACCTCATATCTTTGATAATCATTGAGCATCGCTTTCCTCAAATCTGATAACAAATATCGCTTATCCAAAAATTCGTTATATTCAGATTCCTTATAACAATAAATCGTACTCGGTCCCTGTTCTCTCATTTTCTCCAAAATGAACTGAGTAACCTGAATCATCGTATCATAGCTTAATTTCTCCGTATCTCTATTCGATATAATTCCACCTGAAATTGTATATAATGTCTGATAACCATTCTGCTCTATTCTTTGCTCAATACGACTTTGAATTCGCTCATACAGTTCAATGGCACATTCTGTCGAATCGGATTCCGACTCATAATCAATAATGACAAACTGGTCTTTTAACAGACGATACAACATCTGTGTTTCCTTCATTTCTTTATTGATGCAGTCAACAACTTCCTGAACTACTGTGACTTCGTTTTTCTTTCCATTCCACTCATTTAAATGATGTAAATCATCAATGGAAATGCACATAATAAATCCGATTTTTGTATGTGATTTTCCAGTATTAAAAAAATCCTTGATAACTATATTTGTCAACAAGCCGCTCGCCTGATCTGCCACTGGATACCTTCCAAGTTCATTGATACATCCAATTAAAAATAGCGGTACTCCATCCTTTCCGCGAATACTTTTTCCACGACAATTAATCCATACAGGTTTCTTTTCTCTGTCAAGCCATCTATATGTTAAATTGTGTCCGTCAACTTCTCCATCAATGACCCTCTGTAAATCTGCTATCAGCATATCATAATCTTTCTCATATACAAATGTCCGATGTGTCTCACTAACATCAGAAAAAAGTTCTTCCTCGATATTAAATCGTTTTAAGGCAGACGGTGAAATATAATATTTATCATGAACCAAATCATATACATACAAAAAATCTTCCATACAATCCGAAAAATCCTGTACGGTTTTGCATAAATATTCAAAGGTCTTTATTGGCGATTCTGTCATCTGAAATTCATCAGCTTGTGTTTCTTTTACTTGTATTTTTTCCATATTTGCATCCCTTACTAATCTCAATTATCGTTCTTTCACGTACAAATTATACTTATAATTATAATGCCCATATAGAATAATATCAATCTTTATTTTTCTTCTACTTTCTAAAATTTCACTAATTTTATCACCTTGTATTTTATTCACAGATTGTTTTCTGAGTTAACCTATTCGCTTTTCGTTAGTTTTTTGATTAGTTTACGCTAACTGAAGTTAGATGTTTCTATGGGGTCTGACCCCAATAATAAATCAGGTCGTCTCTCTTTTGTTCTCTTTAATGACTCCTCATATCTCCACTGGTCGACTTTTTTGTGGTCTCCTGACAGCAGTACCTTTGGCACGGAGAGTCCCATGTACTCCTCTGGTCTTGTGTACTGTGGATATTCTAACAAATTGTTCGCAAAGGACTCATATTTAGCCGAGTCATCATTGTGAAGCACTCCGTCTACCAGTCTTGAAATACTGTCAATCATGACCATCGCAGGAAGTTCTCCGCCAGTCAGGACATAATCTCCAATTGAGACATTGTCTGTGACAACCAGTTCTAAGGCTCTCTCATCAATTCCCTCATAGTGGCCACATAAAAATACAAGGTCCTCTTCTTTCGCAAATTCTTCTGCCATTCTCTGATTGAAAACCTTGCCCTGTGGCGTTGTATAAATGACTCTTGGTTTCTTTCTGCCCTCTGCCAGTATCTGTTCCTCTACTGCCTTATAAGAGAGATAGACAGGTTCTGCCTGCATCACCATTCCGGCTCCGCCTCCATATGGATAATCATCCACTTTTCCGTGGCGTTCCTTTGTGTAATCCCTGATATTGACTGCATTCACATCAATGAGTCCATTTTTGATTGCACGTCCTGTAATACTTGTTCCAAGTCCCTGTTCAATCATCTCTGGAAATAATGTTAATATATGAAAATTCATCTTTAATTTCTCCTATACGAATTAGTGCAAAACATCTGATAATAATCTACTAATCCTTTTAATAAATGTACTTTTACAACTTTGTTTTCTCCTATACGAATTAGTGCAAAACATCTGATATTAATCTACTAATCCTTTTAATAAATGTACTTTTACAACTTTGTTTTCCAAATCCACATTCAAAATACAGTCTTTGATTACTGGTATTAAAATCTCTTTATTGCCATAATCCATATTTCCTTTTACTACATAGACATCATTTGCACCAGTCTGTAAGACATCTTTTAAGACTCCAATCTCTTTCTCCTCTTCATCAATGACTTTGAGGCCAATCAAATCTGCAATATAATATTCTCCCTCTTCAAGTGGAACTGCATCTTCCCTTGTCACATAGAGCTCATAGCCCTTATATTTTTCCACATCATTGATATTATCAATTCCGTCAAATTTTAAAATGACAAACTGCTTGAAATATTTCACGCCCTTGATTTTTAAATGAACCAGTTCATCATTTACTTTTCCCCTCATTCCCTGAGGAACCTGTCTTAAATATACATTTTCTAATACTTCAAATCTGGTTGGATCATCCGTTGTCGGATAAACCTTTACTTCCCCTTTGATTCCATGAGTCTGTGAAATGACACCTACTCGTAACATATCATCTTGTAATTTCATAAAAAATCCTTCCTGAATAATTCCATATCTATTCAGAAGATTCTAAAATCTATTCAAAAAATCGTGTTTCGCACTTTTTGGTCACTGCGTGACCATTTTTCTCATATGTTTTTGAACAGTCTATGCGGCTGATATAAAACAATATAAGTGACTCTTATGCGCAAGCACAACGATTCACTTATATTGTTTCATATCCTTCTGAATAGTTCCCATTTACTTAAAAAAAGACCACTTCAAAATACTTTGAAGTAGTCAAATAGCTTTCATTATTGAACGATGTCAACAATAACTTTCTTATTCTCTTTAAAAGCTGCTGCCTTGACAACAGAGCGAATTGACTTAGCAATTCTTCCCTGTTTACCAATGACTTTACCCATATCTTCTGGTGCAACCTTTAACTCGATGATGACACCTTTTGCGTCCTCTCGTTCAGTTACTACAACTTCGTCAGGAGAATCAACTAGTGATTTTGCAAGTATCTCTACTAACTCTTTCACGAAACATACCTCCCACTAGCTATTATTTTTCAATACCAGCCTTCTTAAGTAACTTAGCTACTGTCTCTGTTGGCTGTGCACCATTGTTTAACCATTTCTTAGCGAGCTCTGCATCGATTTTAACCTCACTTGGCTCTACTGTTGGATTGTAAGTACCAATCTCCTCGATGAACTTACCATCTCTTGGTGATCTTGAATCTGAAACTACTACTCTATAAAAAGGAGCCTTCTTCTGTCCCATTCTTCTTAATCTAATCTTTACTGCCATTTCATTTCACCTCCGCGTGTTTTTATTAATCTATAGTAATTATTCAAAACTAAGTTCTGAATAGTTACAATCTATGTTAAAAAGGAAGTTTAAATCCACCCTTTTTACCACCAAAACCTTTTTTGCCCATCATTCCTGTGAGCTGTTTCATCATTTTCTTGCTCTGCTCATGCTGCTTTACCAGTCTGTTGACCTCGGCGATATTGACGCCGGCACCCTTTGCAATTCTGTTCTTTCTCGATACATTCAAGATAGATGGATTACTTCTCTCCTCTGGAGTCATCGCATAAATGATTGCCTCAATTCTGCCAATCTGTTTCTCGTCTGGCATCTGGGCTCCCTTTAACTGGTCTCCCATCCCCGGAATCATTCCCATGATGTCCTCAAGACTTCCCATCTGTTTAATCTGCTGCATCTGTTCCAAATAGTCGTCAAATCCAAACTCTGCTTTTCGGAACTTCTTCTCAAGTTCTTTTGCCTTCTCCTCATCGACAAGCTGTTCTGCTTTCTCAATCAGAGTGAGTACATCGCCCATTCCAAGAATTCTTGATGCCATTCTGTCTGGATAAAACTGTTCGAGGTCAGAAAGTTTTTCTCCCATACCTACATACAGGATTGGTTTTCCAGTGACTGCCTTAATCGAAAGTGCAGCACCACCTCTTGTATCACCATCCATCTTTGTGAGGATGACGCCGTCAATGCCAATCTTTTCATCAAATGTCTGTGATACATTCACTGCATCCTGACCAGTCATCGCATCGACTACTAATAAAGTATTATCTATATTGATATTTTCTTTTATCTCAATCAGCTCATTCATCATATCTTCATCGATGTGAAGACGTCCGGCTGTATCAATAATAACAACATTTAAGTCGTTTTTCTCAGCATGTTCCAATGCCGCTTTTACAATATTCACCGGCTTGTGACCAGTACCCATTGTAAATACAGGAACACCCTGTTTCTCACCATTCTTCTGCAGCTGCTCAATTGCAGCCGGTCTGTATATGTCACAGGCTGCCAGTAAAGGTTTTCTTCCTTTCTGTTTCAACTTACCTGCAATCTTGGCTGTTGTGGTTGTCTTACCAGCACCCTGAAGACCAGTCATCATAATAACCGTAATCTCATTTGACGGTCTGAGTGTAATCTCTGTCGTCTCACTTCCCATAAGAGAAGTCATCTCTTCGTTTACGATTTTGATAACCATCTGTCCCGGAGTCAGGCTGTTCATAACCTCTGCTCCAACTGCTCTGGCCTCTACTGACTTCACAAAGTTCTTAACAACTTTAAAATTAACATCAGCCTCTAACAGTGCCATCTTAACTTCCTTCAGAGCTACCTTGACATCTGCTTCTGTAAGTTTACCTTTGCCTCTGAGACCTTTAAAAATGTTTTGAAGTTTATCTGATAAACTCTCAAATGCCATCTAACATTCCTCCATATAACATAACGATTTTTGTATGTTGACTTCTAAATCTCGCTTAAAATCTTATCTGTAACTTCTTCTATCTCATCAATCAGTCCAGTATCGTCTGTCTCTCTGAATTTCTGAAGTAAATCTTTGATATGGTCAGCATCTCTTTTCACATTCATAAATCGTTCTACCAGATGTAGTTTCTCCTCATAGTCACTGAGAATCTTATCACATCTTTTCACCAAATCATGAACGCCCTGTCTGCTTATACCCTCTTCCCTGGCGATTTCACTTGGTGACATATCATTAAAAACAACATCTTCATAAATCTTCTTCTGATGCTCGTTCAGTAACTCTCCATAGAAATCATAGAGCAAAGACTGTTCTACTATCTTAATCATTCTATCACCTTTTCGTCAAGTATCTTTACTTGACAGAGTATACTACATAAAAAAAAGTATGTCAAGTAAAAAATCTTGACATACCTTATTTTTCTGACAACAGATATTTCTAATATTCTAATCCATTGTTTTTATCTTGCAATAAACGATGTTAATATGTATCTGTTCTTTCCAGATTTTTTGGCATCATATAAATTTTTGTCTGCCTGAGCATATAAAATATCCAGTTTCGATTCTTGATTTGCTATGACTGCTCCTGCTGAACAGCGAACTTCTATCTCCTGTCCTTCTTCTGAATAATATATTTTCAGACTATCCATCAAAACAGCAAGTTTCGCTTTTGCCACTCTTGCCTCTGTGACATTTTTCATGAATATAATGAATTCATCACCGCCAAATCTTCCGACATAATCTCCGGAATCAACTGCTACTTTCAGACTTTCTGAAACTTTTCGCAACAAGTCATTTCCTGTGATATGACCAAATGTGTCATTGACTTTTTTAAAGTTATCGACATCTACAATTACAAACATTCCCTCCGATTTGTTCTTGAGATATTTTCTGGTTAATATTTCAGTATATTCTCTGTTATACAATCCCGTCAGAGCATCTGTTCTTGCTCTGGTAATGTAGTCGAGGTCCATTCGTTTTTTGTCATCAATATCCTTAAACATGATAAATATCTTATCAAGTCTCTGAAGGGCTGCATTTGCAATAAATACAATTGTCATTTTTACCCATATGTACCCCTTCTCTTTATTTTTAATACGAATATCATTTTCTATAAGATTTTGATTGGTCCTGATTCTCTTGATGATGTCAGAACCTCTGAAAATATCCAGATATTCTGTATCTTCCGGATGAATACATTCAGTACACATATGCCAGAACCACTGCTCCGCATTTACAAAATACTGATTTACCTGAAACAATTTTCTAAACTTTTCCGCATCATATTTAAACGAATTATCCAGCAGATTATGCTCAAATATCACATCATAAGATAAATCTAAGACGTTTTTATACACCATATTATGAAATGGCTTGTTATTTTCCTGATACACAACTTTGTCCATTCCACTCACATGTATGCCGCCAAAAATAAATTCATCGTTGATTTTTTTGCAGATAAAACTGCCTTCCACCTTGATTCTTCCCGGTATATTTTCAGCCTTTAAGTGTATACATGCGTAGACATAATATACGGTATCTGAAAATTTATCCACTTTATAATGTTCATTAAAAATACTAAAATCTTCTGCCCAGTCTGTATTTTTTAATCCAATTAAAATTATATCGTATGTATCGCAATGTCCCATAATATAGTCCGAATTTCTATTTAAAAAATATTCGTGACAGGCTTTTTTTACAAAGTCAATTGCGAACTGTTTTCCCCTTTCCATAAGCGCGCATCCCTTTCTACTCGTGTGATGTGTCTCCAGTATTTAATTATAAAACTGGTCTTTCTAATTTTGGATTATATCCATTTTTCTTTAGTGCTTCAATAATCTGCTGTTTGTGTTCTGTTCCAAAGGCCTCCAATGTAATCTTTAACTCAACTGCCGCATTTCTGTTAATACTTACAAACTGATTGTGATCCAATTTTACGATATTGCCCTGCTCAGCAGCAATTACATTTGCAACTCTTACAAGTTCACCCGGCTTGTCAGGAAGAAGTACCGATACTGTGAAGATTCGGTCCCTCTCAATCAGACCATGCTGTAAAATAGACGACATAGTAATAATATCCATGTTTCCGCCACTGAGGATAGAAACTACTTTTTTGCCCTTGAAATCGAGATGTCTGAGTGCAGCCACTGTAAGAAGTCCTGAATTCTCAACTACCATCTTGTGATTCTCTACCATATCAAGAAACGCTACAATCAGTTCTTCGTCTTCAATGGATATAATATCATCAATATTTTTCTGAATATATGGAAAAATATTAGAACCCGGAGTTTTTACTGCTGTACCATCTGCAATTGTGCTTGCACTGTCGAGTGTGACAACTTTTCCTGCCTCAATAGATGCTTTCATACAACTCGCATTTTTTGGTTCAACACCAATTACTTTGATGTTCGGATTCAATAATTTCGCAAGTGTGCTGACACCTGTTGCAAGTCCGCCTCCACCAATTGGAACAAGAATGTAATCTACAGTTGGAAGTTCTTTGAAAATCTCCATCGCAATTGTTCCCTGTCCTGTCGCTACATCCGGATCATCAAATGGATGAATAAATGTAAGTCCCTGCTCCTCGGCAATTTCATATGCCTTTGCACATGCCTCGTCATAGACATCTCCGTAAAGAACAACATTTGCACCATAACTCTTTGTTCGATTTACCTTCATAAGAGGTGTCGTAGTTGGCATCACAATTGTTGCCGGCACTCCGTATAACTTTGCTGCATATGCAACACCCTGTGCATGATTTCCGGCAGACGCTGTGATAAGTCCCTTCTCTCTCTCTTCTTCTGATAATGTGCTGATTTTATAATAAGCACCTCTAATTTTATATGCACCTGTAAGCTGCATATTTTCTGGTTTCAAATAAACTTTATTTCCAGTCTGTTCACTTAAATAATCACTGTAAACAAGTTTTGTCTTTAAAATGACGTCTTTTACTACCTCTGTAGCCTCTTCAAATTTTTCAAGTGTAATTGTGTCCATAGTTTATCTTCCTTCTATCCATTTATTAAAATTAATTCAATTATTTTTTATCATTGCCTACTCTTCATCTAACTGCGTTTTCTTCACATCAAATAAGGCATCTACGAAACTGTCCGCATCGAACTTCTGCAAGTCTTGAATCTTTTCTCCAATACCAATGTATTTTACTGGAATTCCAAGTTCCGACTGGATTGCAACTGCTATACCGCCCTTTGCTGTTCCATCCATTTTGGTGAGAATAACACCAGTGATGTCTGCACATTCCATAAATGTCTTTGCCTGTGAAAGAGCATTCTGACCTGTTGTGGCATCGAGAACAATAAACGTTTCCCTATATACTCCACTATATTCCTTTTCAATAATTCTGTCAATTTTTTTAAGTTCTTCCATCAGATTTTTCTTATTATGAAGTCGTCCGGCAGTATCACAAATCAGAATATCTGCATTTCTTGCCTTACTTGCCTGAATCGCATCAAAAATGACTGCTCCCGGATCAGCACCTTCCTGCTGTGCAATAATATCCGTACCTGCTCTGTTTGCCCATTCAGTCAACTGCTCAATTGCTGCTGCACGGAAAGTATCTGCTGCAGCCATAATAACCTTATTTCCCTGTTCTTTTAACTGTGCAGCGAGTTTTCCCACAGAAGTAGTCTTTCCCACACCATTGACACCGATTACAAGAATAATTGATTTCTGATGTTCAAATTCATAGGCATTTTCTCCAATATCCATCTGTTTTTTAATACTGTCAATTAAAAGCTGCTTACATTCCTGTGGGTCTTTGATTTTGTTTTCTTTTACTCTTTCTTTTAAATCCTCAATAATCTTCTCAGTTGTCTCAACACCAATATCACCCATGATTAAAATTTCTTCAATCTCTTCA
>ONXS01000038.1 GCA_900321855.1 uncultured Eubacteriales bacterium
GGATGTCGATGATTGCAATTGACAAATATTCGGAATCTGTTATAATAAATTATAGTATTCATACTAATAAAGTAGGAAATAAAAATAAAGGCTGGTGTATAGAAATGAAAATGTCAACAAAGGGAAGATACGCATTGAGACTAATGCTTGATCTTGCGATTTACAATACAGGAGAACCAATTGCACTCAAGGATATTGCAAAGAGACAGAAGATTTCAGAAAAATATCTCGAACAGATTATCTCTTTGCTGAGTAAGGCTGGTTATGTAAAGAGTGTCAGAGGACCGTTTGGAGGTTATAAATTAAAAATGACTCCGAAGGAATATACGGTCAGTATGATTCTCAGTAAGGCAGAGGGTGATTTGAATATCGTGAACAGAGAAGACGAATTAGAAGATGACGCATCTACAGCAAGGGCTACGTGCAAAGTGTGGGAGCAGATGAGTCAGGCTTTGCAGACTGTGGCAGACCATATTACCTTAGCGGATATGGTGGAATGGCAGAGAGAGGCAGATTTGGAACTGAGTTATCAGTACAATATTTAGTGAATATTTGCTTGAACTATAAGTGGAAATATATTACTATGTAAGTGTTTGAACGCAGATAAGCAATCGTCCAACTATAAGACGTAAAGACGTAGGCGGGGATGTCGGGGATGCTTATGTCAGGAGGGGGAAAGCACCTTCTGATAAGCTGCGAAGCAGCCTGTGTTCATGAGCAAGTAGCGCAGCGGATTGCGAATGTCCGCTTTAAATATAGTTGGAACAGTTATAGTACTTTTGATTATGAGAGGAAAAAAATGACATTAACACAATTAAGATATGCAATTACCGTAGCAGGTTCAAATTCAATGAACGAGGCAGCAAGAGAGCTGTTTATCTCTCAGCCAAGTCTTTCGGCTGCAATTAAGGATTTGGAGGAAGAGTTAGGAATAGAACTTTTTCGAAGAACAAACCGAGGTGTTTCCATGACTCCGGCTGGAGAAGAGTTTATCGGATATGCAAGACAGGTGGTGGAACAGTACCAACTCATCGAGGCTAAGTATATTCAAAAAGAGCAGGTAAAGCAGAAGTTTAGTGTGTCTATGCAGCATTATACCTTTGCGGTCAATGCGTTTATTGAAATGGTTAAGCAGTTTGGAATGGATGATTATGAATTTGCAGTCCATGAGACAAAGACCTATGAGGTCATTGAGGATGTGAAGAATTTTAAGAGTGAAATAGGAATTCTCTATGTCAATGATTTTAACCGCAAGATACTTCAGAAATTATTTGTGGAGAATGGACTGGAATTTCATGAACTCTTAAATTGTCATATTTATGTATATATGGCAAAGAGTCATCCGCTTGCAGATAAACAGGAAATTACACTGGAGGAATTGGAGGAATATCCATGTCTGTCCTTTGAACAGGGGGGAAATAATTCCTTTTATTTTGCAGAGGAAGTGCTCAGTACATATGAATATAAGAGATTGATTAAGGCGGATGACAGGGCAACACTGCTAAATCTCATGGTAGGTCTGAATGGATATACCTTGTGTTCCGGAATTATTTGTGAAGGTTTGAATGGCTCCGATTACTGTGCAGTGAAATTAAAATCGGATGAAATTATGACAATTGGATATATCTCAAGAAAAGGTACGATAATTAGTGAGCTTGGACAGAAGTATTTGGAAGAAATTTCCAAATACAAAGATAGTCTGCTCGATTAAATATGTCGTTTAATGGTTTAAGAGGATCTCGCTTACTCTGGCAAGCAGGTCCTTTTTGTATCTTCGGCTGACGGGAAGTACCGTTCCGTCTTTTAGAATAACCTCATTTCCATTCAGTTGTTCTAAGTACATCAGATTAATCAGATATGATACATGAATACGCACAAATGCGTTGCTGTGGTGTTCCAAATCCGGTGAAATTTTGGAGAGAGAAACGGAACATACATAATCATTATCTGTTGCGTGAATAATAGAACTTCGCTCGATATTTTCTGCATATATGATGGAATTATAAGGAATATTACAGGTTCCTTTCTTTGTTGAAAATGAGAAAGCATCTTCAAAATCTTTCATTTTTGATAAAATAGTCTCAAAAATCTCGTCTAATTCATCATAATTTAATGGTTTCTTTAGATAGGCATAGGGATGAATACCGTTAATCGAAGTTGCAGTTGTATCATAACTGCTGATATAAATAATAAAAGATGTGTGAAGATTGGTGAGTGTTTCACGCAGCTTTCTGCCAAGTTCAATTCCATCAATTTCAGGCATGGATAAATCAAGAAAGATGATGTTGTACACAGAATTAGATTTATTCACAGCCTCAATTAATTTTTTTCCATTTGAAAATACATCAATATTTAGCATCCCAACATAGTTAGAAGCGAGATGTTGCTCTAATATTCCAGAAAATAAAGTATCATCATCACAAATAGCTATATTATACATAATTATAACTGCCACTCAAAATGAGGCTGCCAAGTATTCGGCACACAGATTAGACTTAGGAATCTAAGTTTTTGAGTAGCATCTCCTTTCTTTTACATATTCGTATTTGCATCAGGAATATTCCTGTACAAAGTGTTTTATGATTTTTTGTCTGGCAGAGAAATATCATATACAAATTTATGGTCTTTACAATCAATATGAAGTATGCCTTCCTGTTTTTTTACGATTTTTTTCAGGTAGGAAATGCCATATCCTTTTTTACCGCTGTATTTTGCAGATGGAAGAATGAAATCAGAAGGAATCTTGAGTTCGGCAGTGACCGGATTAGAAATGATAATATGCAACATACCGAAATCATATCTCATGGAAACGCTCAGTTTCTTTGATTCAGGCTCAAGTTTGGAGCTTGTCAGATATTCAATTCCATTATCAATTACGATTCCTAATATTATACTTAAATCTTCAGAATCTATTTTGATTTCATCTGTGAGAAGAAGTTCAGGGCACAAAGATACACCTGCCTGTTTTGCCTGAAACATTTTATAATTCAGAATTTTATTCACGGTTTCATCTACTGAATTGACGTAGTCAGGTCTTGCAAGGGTAACATGGATGGTTTCATCAATAATATTTTTGACACGCTCATAATTTTGATTTTCCATAAATACGCCCAAAGCAATAAAAATATTTTTCATATCATGTCTGAGCGTGGTTGCCCTCTTATTTTGCTCAGTAAACATAAGCTGCTCGGCGTTCTGAAGTTTGATATAATTTTCCTTTTGCTGGTTTTCTATATATTGTTTCAATTCTGTACATTTTCTCGCATACAAAATACAGAGAATGATATTACAGATGAACAGAATTATAATTGCGATAGTCATAAAATCTCCAAATTTTTTGATATTTCTTAGTCAAATCAAAAATGACAATATTTATCACTATTTTACCATATCATCATAAAATTTTACAGTTTTTACATGGAAAATTTTTGTATTAAAAACTATTACAAAAGAATTGCTATAGTTATATACTATAACTGGCACTAATTTTTCAATATTATACTATTTCATACTAAAATGGTATACTTTTTCACATGACAAGATAAGAAAGAGATATAAGGAGCGAAAAATATGAACAAGGATATAAAAACACGATGTATACACTTAGATGAGGAGTCGCCAGATCAGGTATTTGGGGCAATCAGCTTTCCGATTTTCCAGACTGCGACATTTGCGCACAAAGGCGTAGGAAAAAGTACAGGATATGATTATTCCAGAGCAGGTAATCCAACAAGAGAGCAGCTTGAAAAGGTAGTGACTGCACTTGAGAGCGGAACATGTGGATTTGCTTACGCATCTGGAATGGCGGCTATCACAGCATTTATGGATTTATTTAATCCGGGCGACCATATCATCGCAGACAGGGACTTATATGGCGGCAGTACGAGATTATTCAATACGCTCAGCAAAAAAAATGGAATTGAATTTACAAGCATTGATTGCAGTGATGAGAATATTTCAGATTATATCAAAGAGAACACAAAGGCAATCTTTATTGAAACTCCTACAAATCCAATGATGAATGTAGTTGACATTGAAAAAGTTGCAGGTATTGCGAAAGCACACGGATTACTGCTTGCAGTTGACAACACATTTTTATCTCCATATTTACAGAATCCACTTGAGCTTGGAGCAGATATAGTCATTCACAGTGGCACAAAATTTTTGAGTGGACATAACGATTCCATTGCCGGATTTTTGATTACATCAAGTGAGGAGATTGGGGATGAATTGGCATTTAATTTAAAGACAACAGGCGCAATGCTCTCGCCATTTGATTCGTGGTTACTACTCAGAGGAATAAAAACATTGTCAGTCAGAATGGACCGTGCACAGGAAAATACACAGAAGATTGTGGAATATCTTCAGGCATCACCATATATTAAGAAGGTGTATTATCCTGGAATTGAGACGAGCAGAGGATATGAGATTATGAAAAAGCAGGCGAGAGGATTTGGAGCAATGCTCACATTTGAGGCGTGTTCAAAAGAGTTTGCCCTGAAAGTGCTAGATAATGTCAGAATGATTAAATTTGCAGAAAGTCTCGGCGGCGTGGAATCCTTAATTACCTATCCTGTGACTCAGACACATGCAGATGTGCCAAAGGATATTTTAGAAAAAAATGGAATTACAGAGAGTGTGCTGAGAATGTCTGTGGGAATTGAGTCGGCAGATGATTTGATTGGGGAATTAGACAGCGTATTTCATAAGGTGGCAGCAGAACTTGGAATTTAGTACAGATTTGAACGCAGATAGGCAATCTATCGCCTCTAAGACGTAAAGATGTAGGCGTGGATATCGGGAGAGGCTTATGTCAGGAGGGGGAAAGCACCTTCTGACGAGCAAAATCAGGCAAAAGAAATCATCAATCCGTCTGGCTTATGTCAGGAGGGGGGAAGCACTTTCTGATAAGCTGCGAGGCAGCCTGCGTTGATGAGCAAGTAGCGAAACGGATTGCGAATGTCCGCTTTATTAGAAGATGCACCACATTGACTGGAACGAAACATATTGATATAGAAGTTTGAATACAGGTGCAGAGAAGATATTATGAAAATTGTAATGTGAGGAGCAGAGGTGAAGATATGGCTGAGAGAAATTTAAATTTTGATGAAATTACAGATAGAAGAAATACAAATTGTCTGAAATACGACTTTGCAAAGGAGAGAAATAAACCGGAAGATGTACTTCCGCTCTGGGTTGCGGATATGGATTTTAAGACATCTTCGTATGTTCAGGATGCGTTAATCAGACAGGTGGAACATGGAATTTTCGGATACAGTGAAGTGAAGGACAAATATTTTGAGGCGCTCAGTGGATTTATGAAACGACATCATAACTGGGAGGTCAAACGACAGTGGCTTGTAAAAACTCCGGGAATTGTATTTGCGCTTGCGATGGCAGTAAAGGCTTTTACCGAAGAGGGAGATGCAGTTTTAATTCAGCAGCCTGTTTATTATCCATTTAGCGAGGTGATTCGTGACAACGGAAGAAGAATTGTCAGCAATACACTTGTAAAGGATGAACAGGGCAGTTATCACATTGATTTTGAAGATTTTGAGAATCAGGTCGTAAAAGAAAACGTAAAATTGTTTTTCCTCTGCAATCCGCACAATCCGGTTGGCAGGGTCTGGACAGAAGAAGAACTTCGAAAAATTGGAGAAATCTGCGTGAGACATCAGGTGCTTGTTGTGAGTGATGAAATTCATGAGGACTTTGTGTTTAAGGGAAAGCATACGGTATTTGCAAACCTGAGTGAGGAATTTGCAAACCTCAGTATTACAGCAACTTCTCCGAGCAAGACATTTAATATTGCAGGACTCCAGATTTCAAATCTCTTTATTCCAAACAGAGAAATTAAGAAGAAGTTTCAGAAGGAATTGGACAAGGCAGGCTACAGCCAGCTTGGAGTAATGGGATTGGTGGCATGTGAAGCTGCTTATCGTGATGGAGATGAGTGGTACGATGCGATGAGAAAATATGTCTATGACAATATTTTATATACAAAGCAATTTGTTGAGACAAGACTTTCCGGTGTAAAAATGACAGATTTAGAGGGTACCTATCTGGTATGGCTGGATTTTGCAGGAACCGGACTTGATGACGAACAGGTGGAGGACTTGATTATAAATAAGGCAAAACTTTGGCTTGACGGAGGCAGTATCTTTGGCGATGCGGGAAAAGGATTCCAGAGAATCAATGTAGCAGCACCGAGGGCAGTTGTGACAGAGGCACTAGAGCGAATCGAAGAGGCACTTCGCACATATCAGGAGCAGTAGAGCAAATCGCATACTTGACATTTTTGTTTTGAGAGACTACAATCCATAGTAAATTAGTAGTAATTATAAAAACATGGAGAGGTGAAAGCTATGAAGATTTCAACAAAAGGCAGGTATGCACTTCGATTAATGATAGATTTGGCAAATTATAACAATGGAGATCCTGTCAGTATCAAAGATATTTCAAAGAGACAGGAAATTTCAGAAAAATATTTGGAGCAGATTATCTCCGCACTCAATAAGGCTGGACTCGTGAGATCAATACGAGGTTCTCAGGGTGGATATTTTCTCACCAAAAGTCCAAAGGAATATACAGTGGGAATGATTCTCAGAGTAACAGAGGGAGATTTGTGTCCGGTTGCATGTGTCAATAATGAGGCAGAATGTGACAAGAGAGAGAGTTGTGTCACAATCAAGGTGTGGCAGAAATTAAATGATGCAATTAATGGAGTGGTTGATCAGATTACATTGGAAGATTTATTGAACTGGCAGACAGAATTGTCTGACCAGTATGTGATATAGCCAATATGCTCCGAATATTCATCAAGATATGTATTAGGGCAGCATGCGTTCATGAGCAAGTGGCGAAGTGGATTGCGAATGTCCACTTTAATTTTACAGACAAGAGGTGTTGATATGTGTGAATTACTTGGAATTAGTTCAAAAGTACCATATGATTTTCGTGCAGAATTAAAAAACTTTTTTAAGCACTGTAATGAGAATCCACATGGCTGGGGAATTATGTACAAAAAAGACGGAGAGCGAAGAATTGTAAAAGAACCTGTGAGTGCAGACAGCAGTACAAAACTTCCGAGGCTGGTTAGTCAGCTTGATTCACAGAATGTATTAATCGCACATATCAGATATGCAACTGTGGGTGCAAAAAATAATGAAAATACACATCCATTTGAGCGCTATGATGATTCAGGCAGAAGATGGACACTGATTCATAACGGAACTATTTTTTCGGGAAATGTACTCACGAAGTATAAGCAGACACAGAAAGGTACGACAGATTCTGAGCGAATCCTTCTTTACCTGATTGAGCAGATTAATCAGAAAATACGAGAAAAGAATGAGCAGGATTTAGATGCGGAAGAAAGATTTTCTGTGTTAAATCAAGTGGTATGTGATATTACACACAGAAATAAAGTGAATCTGATGATATATGATGGAGAGTATCTGTATGCACATAAAAATATGAAAGATACGTTGTCGTTCAAGCGCACAGAGGATGGGATTGTACTAGCAACAAAGCCGATAGATGATGGAAACTGGATTCCGCTGCCAATGACAACACTCTTATCATTTAAAGATGGAAAATTAATCAGAGAAGGAACCAATCACGGAAATGTATTCGTCTCATACAAAGAGAGCATGAATATATTTGACGGAATGAATATATAGGCGATAAAAAGTCATGACTGGAAAAGATGTGTACACACATTTCTGGTGATGACTTTTTGGACTGAATGGATATGATGTCGGAACACAAGTGTCTCAGCAGACAAACCCGATATGTATTGTGGTAGAGAGGAAGAAATGATGGGAAAAGTAATTTATTTAGATAATGCTGCAACTACAAAAGTTTATGATGAAGTAGTAGAGGCGATGTTGCCATATTTTACAGAGTATTATGGAAATCCGTCAGCAGTATATACATTTGCAGGACAGGCAAACAAGGCAGTGACAATTGCAAGGGAACAGATAGCAAAGGTGATTGGAGCTAGAACAGACGAGATTTATTTTACAGGCGGTGGAAGTGAATCGGATAACTGGGCACTGAAGGCTGTCATAGAAGAGTATGGCGAGAAAAAAGGAAAACATATTATCACAACAACAGTGGAACATCACGCGATTCTTCACACTTGTGAATATCTTGAAAGTCTTGGCTGCGAGATTACCTATGTCAATGTAGATGAAGAGGGAATGATTCGAATGGACGAACTGAAAGCAGCAATCCGTCCGGATACTGTCTTGATTTCCGTGATGACAGCAAACAATGAGGTTGGAACCATTCAGCCTGTGGAAGAAATTGGTGCACTTGCACATGAACATGAAATTATTTTCCACACAGATGCAGTACAGGCATTTGGTCATATTCCAATTGATGTAGAAAAGATGCACATTGATTTACTGAGTGCCAGCGGTCACAAAATTAACGGACCTAAGGGAATTGGTATGATGTATATCAATAAATCAGTGAAGATAAAATCGTTTATTCATGGTGGTGCGCAGGAGAGACAGAGAAGAGCAGGCACATTAAATGTTCCGGGAATTGTCGGATTTGGAAAAGCGGCAGAAATTGCCCTCAGAGATATGGAAAAGAGAAGTAAATATGAGGAAGAACTTCGCAATCATTTGGCAGAACGAGTGATGAATGAAATCAAATATGCGAAATTCAACGGTTCTAAGACATCAAGACTTCCGAATAATGCAAACTTCAGTTTTCAGTATGTGGAGGGAGAGTCTATGTTAATTCTGTTAGACCAGAGGGGAATATGCAGTTCCAGTGGTTCTGCATGTACTTCAGGTTCGATTGATCCGTCTCATGTACTGACTGCGATGGGTGTTCCGGAAGAACTGGCACACGGCTCGATTCGACTGACACTGTCGGAATTAAACACATTAGAGGAAATTGATTACACCGTTGATGAATTAAAGAAAATTATTGAGCGACTGAGAAGTATGTCTCCACTATATCAGGGATAGATTAATTCGCAGAGAAAAATTAGTTTCGTGTGAATTGCTACAAGGTAGAAAAAAATTCTCTTTGGAATTACAAAACAGATGTAGCAATGACAAAATATGTCAGCCTCATATGATAAGGTAAGAATTTAAAAAGAATACATTGTAAAATACTAGACTTGTGCAGGCTTAGGTTTTACGATGACAAACAATAAATCGGGATATGTGGAGTGAATCGCAGTTCTACGGTGATGGGAAAGATTCACTCCCAAACAGGCAAATCAAGATATGTGGAGTGAATCGCAGATTTAAGGTGATGGGAAACATTCACTCCAAAACAGGCAAATTAGGATATGTGGAGTGAATCGCAGATTTAAGGTGATGGGAAAGATTCACTCCCAAACAAGCAAATCAGGATATGTGGAGTGAATCGCAGTTCTATAGTGATGGGAAAGATTCACTCCCAAACAAGCAAATCAAGATATGTGGAGTGAATCGCAGTTCTATAGTGATGGCAATCGTTCACTCCCAAACAACAAATCAGGATTTGTGAAACGATACGATGCTTATGTTGGAATTGTAGATTTGGATTTGGAGCATAGGAGATTTGAAAAGAGAGTATGATATAGGAAAAAACTATAACTAACTCTCTTTTTTTTCTATTAGACAGAAAATGTGTCTTATGCTATTATAATCCTTGTAAACAGATAGGAATTAAATGTTTAAAACAATTTCCTATATTTACTGAGAAAATGGGGATGAAAAATCCAGATAAAATCCAAATAAAGAAAGGCTGATGCGAATGAGAATTTTAAAAATAAATAACAGGACGGCCATATATGACTGGATGTGTTGTTGCTAGATAAGCAGACAGGGATAAATAATTACTAATGGTTATTATAACACATCGAACAGAATAAATCAGAAATAAATAAAAATCCATTGATTAAGATGAACAGAAACAAATTAGATTAAAAAATCTATTCTTGAGACAGATTATAAAGACGAAATAAATTAGAAAGCGTAAGCGGAAAGAGGTATTGATTATGGCAAAGAAGACATATGCAGAGAGAAATTTGAAATTTGAGACATTACAGTTACACGTAGGACAGGAGCAGCCAGACCCAGTGACAGATGCGAGAGCAGTTCCAATCTACCAGACATCATCTTATGTATTTAGAAACAGCGACCATGCAGCAGCAAGATTTGGTCTTACAGATGCAGGTAACATTTACGGAAGATTAACAAACCCAACAGAGGATGTATTTGAGAGAAGAATCGCAGCTTTAGAGGGTGGTGTAGCAGCACTTGCAGTTGCTTCCGGTGCAGCAGCAATCGCTTATGTGATTGAGAATCTTGCTCACAACGGAGAGCACATCGTTGCAGCAAACAACATTTACGGTGGAACATTTAACTTACTTGAGCATACACTGACAGATTACGGCATCACAACAACATTCGTTGACCCAGCAAACTTTGACGAAGTAGATGCAGCAATTCAGGACAATACAAAGGCAGTATTTATTGAGACACTTGGAAATCCAAACTCAGATGTTGTAGATATTGATGCAATTGCTAAAATTGCACATGACCACAAGATTCCACTTGTAGTTGACAACACATTCGCAACACCATATCTTGTTCGTCCAATCGAGCACGGTGCAGACATCGTTGTTCATTCAGCTACAAAATTCATCGGTGGACATGGAACAACAATCGGTGGTGTTATCGTAGACAGCGGAAAATTTGACTGGGAGGCAAGCGGAAAATTCGCCTCACTTGTAGACCCTAACCCAAGTTACCACGGTGTAAGCTTTACAAAAGCAGTTGGACCAGCAGCATTTGTTACAAAGATTCGTGCAATTCTTCTCCGTGACCTCGGTGCAACAATTTCACCAATTCACTCATTCATCTTTTTACAGGGACTTGAGACATTATCACTCCGAGTAGAGAGACACGTTGAGAACGCATTAAAAGTAGTTGAGTTCTTAAAGAATCATCCACAGGTTGAGGCAGTTCATCATCCATCAATCTCAGAAGACCCAAAACAGCAGGAACTCTACAAGAAATATTTCCCTAACGGTGGTGGCTCAATCTTTACATTTGAAATCAAGGGAGATGACAGAAAAGCAAAAGATTTCATTGACCAGCTTGAATTATTCTCATTACTTGCAAATGTAGCAGATGTAAAATCATTAGTAATCCATCCAGCATCAACAACTCATTCACAGATGACAGAAGAAGAGTTATTAGGCTCAGGAATCAAACCAAATACAATCCGCTTATCAATCGGAACAGAAAATATTGATGATATTATTGAAGACCTCTCAGAGGCATTTAAAGCAGTAGAGTAAATTCTATTATGTTATTTAGCAGGGGTTCTGCTAAACAGACAGATTCCTTGTTATCAATGTGACAAAAGGAATGTTCAAGGTTGGCGATAAAGGTTTCTGCTAAATAGACGGATTCCTTGTTACCAATCGTAGTAGCGGATTCCTTATCACTATTACTATATGTAGTAAGGTGAGTAAGGTGGCGCAAAGTAGCAGCACTTTGCTGCTGATAAACAGATGCCAGCCAACGAAGTTTGCATGGTAATGGCATCTACAAAAAAATCCTTCTATAAAATATTGTGTGTAAATAGATATTGTGTGTAAATAAATATAATAGTACAAAACCAAGTTCGAAAATGATTGGTTTTGTGTTAGAACAAATTGACTTATATATAAAATCAAGTTAAAATACAGGAAAACCTTTCGTGCCATAAGGGTTTTCCTGTTTTGCTTATGGAATTTCTGCTGCAACCAGACAAAGTCGAGTCTGGAGAAAAACTCACAAAGTTTTGCGGTTTTGCTTGTAAAATTTCTGTTGCAACCGGGAAGTTCACTCTGAAAATGATGAATTATGATATATGGAGTGAATGAAAATTTTGTTGTGAATGGGGAATTCACTCCCAAACAAGCAAATCAAGATATGTGGAGTGAATCGCAGATTTACGGTGATGGCAGTTATTCACTCCCAAACAGGCAAATCAGGATATGTGGAGTGAATCGCAGATTTACGGTGGTGAGAATCATTCACTCCCAAACAGGCAAATCAGGATGATTAGAGTGAATGTCACTTTATAAAAAAGTATGTATTAACAATCTATGAATGAAAAGAAAAAGATGAAAAGAAAGGAACCATAGAGATGGAAGAAACAGTTAGAGAGAAAATCGAGAGATTAAAAAAGGAAAAAGATGTAGTTATTTTAGCACATTATTATGTAGATGGAGAGGTTCAGGCTCTTGCGGATTATGTGGGAGATTCTTTCTATTTAAGTAAAGTTGCTACAAAGGTAACTCAGCAGAATATTTTATTCTGTGGTGTGCAGTTCATGGGAGAGAGTGCGAAGATTTTAAACCCTGAAAAAAATGTAGTGATGGCCGATGATTTTGCTGACTGTCCAATGGCTCATATGGTTACAAAGGAGAAGATTGCGGAAGTAAGAGCACAGTATGATGACCTTGCAGTTGTATGTTATGTGAATTCAACAGCAGAAATTAAGACAGTTTCTGATGTGTGTGTCACATCTTCAAATGCGGTAAAAGTTGTGAAAAATATTGAGGCAAAGAATATTTTCTTCGTTCCAGACAACAATCTCGGAAGATATGTGTCAAAAATGGTTCCAGAGAAGAATTTCATCTTCCATGATGGATTTTGCCACGTTCACAAGAGTATTCTTGCGGAAAACGTAAAAGCTGCCAAAGAAGTTCACCCAGAGGCACTTGTTCTCACACATCCGGAGTGTACCCAAGATGTTGTTGAGATGTCTGATTTTGTTGGAAGTACATCAGAAATTATTGATTACGCGACAAATAGTGACCACAAAGTATTCCTGATTTGTACAGAAATGGGAGTATTTTATGAACTTCAGCAGAAAAATCCAGATAAGAAATTTTTCTCAGTTGGTCACAGACAGTTCTGTCCAAATATGAAGAAAGTTACGTTAGACAAAGTAGAGTCGGCAATTGAGCGTATGGACTCGTTTGTGGAACTTTCCGAAGAGACAATTGAGAAAGCAGCAGTTCCTCTCAAGAGAATGTTAGAGCTTGCTGCAAAATAAAATGATTTATGATTGTATCAAAGTTTTGGCATTATAATAAATTTGAAAACAGGATTTTGAATTCATGATAAATTGTTTGTATTTGTATATTTAGAAGTAAGAATTAGAAGTAATTAGAAATAAATGGAGAAATAAAAAATGCTAAATCAGTTTTCAAGAACAGAATTATTGCTTGGAAAAGAGGCAATGGAAAAATTGCAGAATTCTAGAGTTGCAGTCTTTGGTATTGGCGGAGTTGGTGGCTATACTGTAGAGGCACTCGTTAGAAGTGGGGTTGGAGCAATCGATTTGATTGATGATGACAAGGTATGTCTCACGAATCTGAACAGACAGTTGATTGCGACAAGAAGTACAGTTGGAAAATACAAGGTAGATGTCATGGCAGACAGAATTAAGGATATCAATCCCAACTGTCAGGTAAATACATACAAATGTTTTTATCTTCCAGAGAATAAAGATGATTTTAACTTTTATCAATATGATTATGTAGTTGATGCAGTCGATACGGTAACTGCAAAAATCCAGCTTGTCATGGAGGCAAAAGAAAAAGATGTGCCAATTATCAGTAGTATGGGAGCTGGCAATAAGTTAAATCCAGCGATGTTTGAGGTGGCAGATATTTACAAGACATCAGTATGTCCGCTTGCAAAAGTTATGAGAAGAGAGCTGAAAAAGCGTGGCGTGAAGAAATTAAAAGTTGTTTATTCAAAAGAAAAACCAATCAGACCAATTGAAGATATGTCCATCAGTTGCAGAACACACTGTATCTGCCCGCCGGGAGCAGCACACAAGTGTACCGAGCGAAGAGATATACCCGGCTCGACAGCATTTGTACCATCCGTGGTAGGTCTGATTATTGCTTCAGAAATTATCAAAGATATTGCAGGAGTGAAGTAAGATGTATATCAGAACAATGGAAGAATTAAAAAATGACGACAGAGAAAAATTAGTGATTGATGTCCGTGATAAAGAGGAATTTGAAAAAGAGACTTATCCAGACGCAATTCATATTTACTGGGAAGATTTGAGAAAAGATATTGATGAGGAAACGGATATATTTTTAAGTCAGATTCCAAAAGACAAGCCAGTTTATCTTCTCTGTTATACAGGACCAAGAAGTGAAGAGATTGCCGCAGATTTATCTGACAGAGGATATGAAATCTATAGTATTGATGGAGGATACCACGCCTATCTCAGAGACAAACTTGCCAATCTTCTCGGAGACGAGGAAAAGACAGATGACAAGGCAAAGGATGTTGAGCGCAGCATTGTAAAGAAATTTAGAAAGCCAATCTGGAGAAAATTTACAAAAGCAATTAACGAATATGAGATGATTCAGGACGGAGACAAGATTGCAGTCTGTATTTCTGGCGGTAAAGACTCTATGCTTATGGCAAAATTGTTTCAGGAACTCTACAGACATGGCAAGAAAAATTTTGAAGTTGTCTTTCTTGTAATGAATCCGGGTTACAATGACATCAACTACGAGACAATCAAAAATAATGCAAAACTTTTAAATGTACCGATTACCGTATTTAAGTCTGAAATTTTTGACATTGTAGCTGGCGAGGGGAATTCACCATGCTATTTGTGCGCGAGAATGAGAAGAGGACATTTGTACAGCAAGGCAAAAGAGCTTGGCTGCAACAAGATTGCACTGGGACATCACTATGATGATGTGATTGAGACAATTCTGATGGGAATGTTATATGGCGCACAGATTCAGACGATGATGCCAAAACTTCACAGTACAAACTTTGAGGGAATGGAACTTATCCGTCCGCTCTATTTAATTCGTGAGCAGGACATCATTCACTGGAGAGAGTACAACGGTCTTCATTTCATCAACTGCGCATGCAGACTGACTGAGAGCTGCGCGTCTTGCGGTGGAACGGAGCAGGGCTCAAAACGAGGGGAAATCAAAGAGTTAATCAAAATGTTAGCAGAAAAAGACCCAATCATTGAGAAGAATATATTTAGAAGTGTAGAGAACGTAAACTTGAGTACAATCGTTGCGTATAAGAAAGATGGAGTGAAACATCATTTTTTGGATAGCTATGATGAGGTATAGTATTATAAAATGGCGCAAGTAGTCACACCATTTGCTGTGTATTGGAAGAATAGACATGTAAGCGCCCAAAAGACGGCGCTAAGTACCAACGCTGGCAAAGGTTCACTACACAAACAATCACACCATCATACCATTCGCTGTGTATTGGTGGAATGGATATGTAAGTGTTCAAAAGACGAGAGCTAGTGCGAATATAGGAATAGTGTATTTGGAAAAATTAAGTGCTGAAAAGAACAGAGACTTGCATACGGAATGAACCATTGCAAACATAACGGTAACGATACTTAGGTGCTGTATTTTAGCATCTTATGTACCGATGTTTGTAATAGAGAGGGAGCGTTTCGTAGAGCATACAATCCACGTTCGGATAGCCATAAAGGAGGAAATATGTTTGATATAACAAATGAAGAGGTACGCGGCTGTTTATTGAAGGGGAATTTTGGTCTGGAGAAGGAGAGTCTTCGAATTACGGAAGATGGTTTTTTGTCGCACAGTCCTCATCCAATTACCGATGATGTGAATATTGTTCGGGATTTCTGTGAAAATCAGACTGAAATCAATACCACTGTGTGCAAAAGTGCAAGAGAGGCAGTAGAGCAGTTAGACGTTCATTATCGAAAAATTCAGCGGGCTTTAAGTCAGTTAGAGCCGGCGGAATACTTGTGGCCTTTTTCAAATCCTCCTTATATCAAAGATGAAGAAGATGTACCGATAGCAAAATTTTATGGCGAAAATGAGAGTAAGACAAAATACAGGGAGTATTTGTCTGATAGGTATGGGCGCTATAAAATGTGTTACAGTGGAATTCATTTTAATTATTCGTTTAGTGATGAATTGTTACAAGCTGGCTTCCTGGCAAGTGGAGAGTCGGATTTTAAAGAATACAAAAATATGACATATGTGACGCTTGCGAAAAAAGCAGCAAAATATGGCTGGCTGATGACGGCAGTTACAGCGGCAAGTCCCATTATGGATTGCTCATTTGCAATTGAGAATCAGTTTGGTGTAGATATTTTTAATGGAATGGGCTCAAGTCGCTGTTCTGAAGTTGGATACTGGAATTTTTTTGTACCGATATTCGACTATACAGATGTGAATACTTACGCAGATAGTATTCAGAGATATGTAGACGAGGGATTGCTTAGTTTTCCGTCCGAACTTTATTATCCAATTCGCCTGAAACCAAAGGGAGAAAACACCTTACAAAATCTCAGGGAAAAGGGAGTCAATCATATTGAACTTCGAATGTTTGATTTAAATCCCCTCTCTTATTACGGCGTAGACGAGAGAGATGTGGCATTTGGAGAACTGTTTCTTACCTATCTTGCCTGCATAGAAGATGTGGAGTTTACAAGAGAGGAGCAAATTCGAGCGGTCAATCGCTTTAAGAGCGCTGCCCACTATGATTTAAATACCGTAAAAATTCGAATTGACCACGACAAGATGCACACCTGCAGAGAGGCGGGAGAGATTTTTCTGAATCGTATGATTGAATTTTATGCTGACTTCGGAGAAGAAGTACAGAGTATTTTGACATTTGAAAAATCAAAATTTATCGACAACTCTAACCTGTATTCTCATCAGGTTCTGGATAAGTATCTGAATGGGTTTGTGAAAAAGGGTGTGGAACTTGCAAAAGAGCAGCAGAGACAGGCGTTGATGTGAAATTTTGTTGAATATAAAGGAAGTTCAGCTTATAATAAATGATAGAAGGATTATGGATATTGTGTGAGAAAGTTTAAATATGAAATTGAGGGACGTGATTTTTATGGAAAATAATATAAGAGAGAAATTATCTTTGTTTGTTGATGGCGCAAAAATAATACTGGGTCATCATATGAAAAAAATCATATTATATGGTTCTTATGCAAGAGGAGATTATAGAGAAAATTCAGATATTGATTTGATGATTTTGACAGATTTGAATGATAAGCAGATAGAACATATAGAAAATGGTATTTATGATTTGGCATATGATTATATGTTAGATTATGGATTGGATATAAGTGTGGCTATGAAAAATGAAACTCACTACAATGATTGGTTGGAGACATTACCATATTATCGTAATATTCAAAAGGAGGGGATTGTTCTTGCACAATGATAGAAGTGAAGAGTTATGTCATTATCGCATCAATGAGGCAGGAGATACGCTACGGGCAGCAACTTCCTGTTATTCTTTAGGATTGTATAAAGATGCTATAAATAGGTCTTATTATGCGGCATTTATGCAATAAAAGTAGCGTTGGCTCTTGGAAAAGTAGATTTTAAGAGACATAAAGATGTGGTTGCATACTTCAATAAGGAATATGTGGCGACAGGAATTTTTGAAAAGGATATGGGAAGAAAACTTGCGAGATTACAGCAATTGCGAGAGAAGAGTGATTATGATGATTTTTTTATTGCCTCAAAAGAACAGGCTGAGTCGCAAATAGAAACAGCACAATTAATATTGAATACCATAAAGGAATACTTGAAAAAATAACTAAAATGGAATAGAATAAACAAAGAGTGTGTTTTGTTGCCTTATAGACGCAAGACACAAATATAAATTATCTTATGTACGAGAGAGCATAAGGATGGAGGACACATGTTAGATTTAAAATTTGTCAGAGAGAATCCTGATGTAGTAAAACAGAACATTAAAAATAAATTTCAGGATAGAAAGTTACCATTAGTTGACGAGGTAATTGAGTTAGATGAGAAGGCAAGAGCTGCACAGCAGGAGGCCGATGCTTTAAGAGCTGAGAAGAATAAAGCTGCAAAACAGATTGGTGCACTTATGGCACAGGGCAAGAAGGAAGAAGCAGAAGAGGCTAAGAAACAGGTTACAGAGAAGGCTGCTTATCTTGCTGAATTAGAGAAGAAAGAAGAAGAATTAAAAGAGGAAGTTAAGAAGAGAATGATGGTAATTCCGAACATCATTGATCCTAGCGTTCCAATTGGTAAAGATGATTCTGAAAATGTAGAGGTTCAGAAATACGGAGAGCCGGTAGTTCCTGAATTTGAAATTCCATATCACACAGAGATTATGGAGAAATTTAACGGAATCGATTTAGATGCTGCAAGAAAGGTAGCAGGAAATGGTTTTTACTATCTTATGGGTGATATTGCAAGACTTCACTCAGCAGTAATCGCATATGCAAGAGATTTCATGATTGACAGAGGATTCACATACTGCGTACCACCATTCATGATTCGTAGTGACGTTGTTACTGGAGTTATGAGTTTTGATGAGATGGATGCTATGATGTATAAGATTGAGGGCGAAGACTTATACTTAATCGGTACAAGTGAGCACTCAATGATTGGTAAATTTATTGACACAATTACACCAGAGAGTGAACTTCCAAAGACACTTACAAGCTACTCTCCATGTTTCAGAAAAGAGAAAGGTGCACATGGTATCGAAGAGCGTGGTGTTTACAGAATTCACCAGTTCGAGAAACAGGAAATGATTGTTGTATGCAAACCGGAAGAGAGTAAAGACTGGTTTGAAAAATTATGGCAGAATACAGTAGACTTATTCAGAAGTCTTGATATTCCAGTGAGAACACTTGAGTGCTGTTCAGGAGATTTGGCAGACTTAAAGGTAAAATCTATTGACGTTGAGGCATGGTCACCAAGACAGAAGAAATATTTCGAGGTAGGAAGTTGCTCAAATCTTGGAGATGCTCAGGCAAGAAGATTAAAAATCAGAGTAAAAGGTGAGAATGGAGACAAATATTTCGCTCACACATTAAACAATACAGTAGTTGCTCCTCCTAGAATGTTAATCGCATTTTTAGAGAACAACTTAAATGCAGATGGAACAGTGAGAATTCCAGAGGCACTTAGACCTTATATGGGTGGAAAAGATTTGATTCAATAAAATAGAACAATTATGTTCCTTGCACTCTGCGCTAAAGCGAAGTCGTGCGCGGAAAATAAATTTCAGAAAATGAGAAGGAGGACTCATAAGTTTTTGGATTTATAGACAAAAATAGATAAATATCTTTCAGGGTTTGGTTCAATATCTGTTGTAAATGTTATAAACAAATAGTTAATACTTGAAATACAAATATTTAAACTATATAATACATCTAATAAGTATGGTATTG
>ONXS01000116.1 GCA_900321855.1 uncultured Eubacteriales bacterium
TGTCCTTGATTTCTTTTCTCTGATAGAAATTCTGTCCACCAATAATTTTATACGGGATTCCCTCTCTTACAAAACGTTCCTCCAATGTTCTCGACTGCGCATTAGTCCGGTAAAGGCATGCTATATCCTGATAGTCAAACTCGGATTTTCTATGTAATTCCATAATTTCGTCTGCGATATATTCGGCCTCATCTTTATCACTCTCCACCTGTCTGAAAAAGATTCTTCCGCCTTCATTGTTCTGTGTCCATAACGCTTTTTCTTTTCTGTTTTTATTGTGTGCAATTACAGAATTTGCAGCACTTAAAATATTTTTTGTAGAGCGATAATTTTCCTCCAGTTTAATTACTCTTGTATTTGGAAATGTATTCTCAAAATCAAGAATATTGGCAATATTTGCACCTCGGAAACCATAAATAGACTGGTCATCATCACCAACAACACATATGTTTTTGTTTTTTGCTGCCAACTGTTCAACAAGCAAAAACTGCACTGTATTTGTATCCTGATATTCATCTACCATGATATATTGAAATTTATCCTGATAATTTTCCAGTATATCCGGATTCTCGCGAAACAATTCCACTGTCTTTACAAGTAAATCATCAAAATCAAGTGCATTATTTTTCTTTAACTGTCTCTGATATTCCGGATACGCCTTGATATAATATTTTTTAGAAAAATCACCTGCGTTTTCCTTTGCATACTCCTCCGGAGAAATCATCTCATTTTTTGCACTCGAAATCTCAGCGAGAATATTTTTTTCTTTTACATATTTGGTATCAATATTTAAACGCTTACAAATATCTTTCATGACCTGTTTCTGGTCATCCGTATCATAAATAGTAAAATTACTGTCATATCCCAGCCTGTCAATAAATCTTCTGAGAATCCTCACACACATCGAATGAAAGGTGCTAATCCAAATACTCTCTGCTCCGTATTCCACAAGAGAATCTACTCTTTCTCTCATCTCTTTTGCTGCTTTATTTGTAAACGTAATCGCCAGAATATGATATGGCTGTACACCCTTATCAATCAGATATGCAATTCGATGTGTAATGACACGTGTCTTTCCTGAGCCGGCACCAGCTAAAATAAGAAGCGGTCCCTCTGTCTGTAATACCGCTTCTTTTTGTTTATCATTTAAAGAATCATATATACTCATAATTTTCTCCATTTTATCAAAAATATTCAAAGCCAAGTCCGTTTTATCACAGTAAACACGAACTTGGCTCTCATATTTTATACCATTTTGCTCAAATAGTAAAGGCATTCCGCTCCCCCTGCCTACGTCTTTACGTCTTAGAGGCAGGGATTGCTTATCTGTGTTCAATCATTGTATCATATTTATGCAAGTTTATTTCCACAATTCGAACAGAAATTTGCTCCATTTGTTGCTGTTCCACAATTTGGACAGAATTTTGGAATCTGACCATTTCCCTGAGGTGCCTGATTATTATTCATCTGATTATTATTCATCTGTCCCATATTATTCATGCCATTATTATTCATCATGCCATTCATGGAACCCTGCATATTATTCATCATCTGCTGTCCCATCATCATACCCATCTGCATGCCAGCCATTGTATTTGCCATATTTACCGCATTTCCACCCATAGAAGAATTGCCGCCTCTTGCCATACTGTCTGCCATTGCCATCTGTGTATATCGATTCATGTCGCCCACCATACTCTGTGAGGCAACTTTTTCCTGCATCTGTTTTACTGATTCCGGATAACTAAAGCTCTCAATATTAAACTTTGTAATGGCAATACCAATCTTTGATAAATCCATATCCAGTTCTTCCTGAATACCTCTTCCAATATCAAGAGCACTTGCCTGAAGATTAAACATATCCTTTCCTTCTTTTGTAATCCACTTC
Organism: uncultured Eubacteriales bacterium; assembly: GCA_900321855.1. Classification (GTDB taxonomy): domain Bacteria; phylum Bacillota; class Clostridia; order Lachnospirales; family Lachnospiraceae; genus Bovifimicola. The sequence continues at coordinate 1,889 of ONXS01000116.1, forward strand.
ATCAGCATTGGATTTAAAGAAGAAACGATTCTCTCCCTAATTTCATCAATTGCATACTGTTTTTTAATACCGGCAATCTTTTCGATGAAAGTATCATAATCACTTACTTTACAGCAGAATGTACCAAAGGCTCTGATTGGCATACCTCCCGGCAAATTCTGTGTTGGAATGTTAATTGGTGTCTTTGTTCCCCAGCGAACTGTAAATTCCTTTGTATTGATAAACAATACTTCTGCTCTGACACCACTGTTAAATCCAAATTTAATACCTTTTAATGTTGATAAGAATGGGATAATCTGAGATTCAATATCAAAACTTCCAGGGTCTTTAAAGATACCCTCAACCTTGCCATTATACATAAAAATTGCATCCTGACCTGGTCTGATAATCAATCTACTTCCCTTTTTGATTTCATTATTGTTCCACTTCCAGAACATAATGTCATCTCTCTGTTCCTGCCACTCCACAACATTTGAAAACTGATTTGAAAAAAGTCCCATCTGTTACCTCCCTATATTCTGTTATCTAAATCATTCGATTTTATTTTCTGATATTATCACTGTAACATTAATCTTCACTGTTTATTTCCGTATAATCGATATATTCCTCTGTAATTTCATTATCCGGAATCTCATATACTACATTGTTTTGAGACATCTCTACTGGTCTGTAATCCTGTCCCTTTGATCTGCTTCCAATGAAAATCATTATGAGTGCCGCAATAATTGCCGCCACTATAATTCCAATTTTCACAGGGCTCTTTGGATACTGTCCCTTAATTTTTCCATTCTGACCGTTAATGACAACATTATAAACTTTGTTATTATATGAAAATGCTGTTGAGTATACCGGATATAAAATGTGCTTGTATGTCTCATCACGATAAACTGGACGAATATTCACATTTCGAACCTGATCATAGGTTCT
>ONXS01000007.1 GCA_900321855.1 uncultured Eubacteriales bacterium
GGAAGAAATGCGAGTGCTCTCTCAATGACCTGTCTGAGCTCTGTCGTTGTCTCAATGCGACCATTTTTCTTCTTCATCGTCTTAAATGCCTCTTTTGCAATCTCATCTGCATAGGGCTCGTCTGAATTTTCCTCTAACATATAGGCAAACTCATCTCTTGTAATCTGTGAGAGCCTGTCTGCTGCACTGTCTCCCTTTAATGGATTCATTCGAAGGTCCAATGGTCCGTCAATTTTGTAAGAAAATCCTCGCTCCGGATTATCTATCTGCATAGATGAAACTCCGAGGTCTGCCATCATAAAATCAAACTTTCCATGCTCTGCTGCCACCTGGTCAATATTGGCAAAATTCAGTAATTTCACCGTGACAATATCCTCGCCAAATCCACGGCTGGCAAGTCGCTCTTTCGTCTTTGCCGACTCAATCGGGTCAACATCAAGAGCATAAATGTGACCCTTTCCCTCTAAGCACTTAAGCATCGCTGTCGTATGTCCGCCATAACCAAGCGTTGCATCAAGTCCCTGCTGCCCCGGTTTGATTTGTAAAAAATCAAGAATTTCTTTTACCATAATCGAGATATGCATACCTGCCGGTGTACTTCCCTTCTCAATGACATGATTGATGGTATCCGCATATTTTTCCGGATTGTGCTCTTTGTATTTTTCTTCAAATTTTTTTGGATATTTTCCAGAATATCTCACACGTCTCTTGTGCTGCTTTTCTTCCATTTGTTCTAACCTCTGTTCACTCATTTCATTTTAGTTTTTCTTACAGTTACATTCTCTTATTTCTTTACCACGACATCCATAATTTCATTTCCACAATAAATACAGATATAATTCATATCCACTGCTCCCACAATGGATGCCCCACAATTTGGACATCTGTCCTTTACAATCTTCTTTGCCAGTGCGACTTCTATTGTGTGGTTATGATATTCCAGCGTTGAATTCCTCAAATAACCTCTTCGCAGTGCAATCTTCATCTTTTTTCTTGTTTTCTTCACCTTCGCTGATATACCCAGTGTGCGATTTAACTCACTGATTGGAAGAATCGTTTTCCCGACCTTTGTAAAAACTTCACTAAGCGCCCGCGAGACACGAATACTTCTATATCTCCTGCAAAATATCACAGACGCAATCAGAGTGGCTCCAAATAAGATTTGACTTGATTGAATATGATCCATAAAACCCTGTCGAACTATTTCAACTGTATATTGATGTGGATTTTGAGAAATTACCTGTTTCCAATATTCCTCATCATAAAATTTTAATGTATAGTCGAAAATCATACATCCAGACATAATCAGCATGACAACATTAAAAACGACTCCCAGAAAAACTCCAATCGCTTTTCCTCTAAAAAATTTTCCCAAGTAAAAAGATTTTTCTCTTTTCTTCTTGCCAAAATCGCTCGTAATGCTATAATACTGGCCATCTGATATAACACCTGCAAACAAATCCGAGCTGCCGCAATAAGAACAAATGCCTGTGAAATAGATTCAATACATCCTGTTCCTCCATACGATTTATATAACCACTATACCAGCAGCCTTGAATGATGCGGTGAACTACCCACCACCTAAAGGTAGTGGGATTGCGACCTGTATTATTTCAATATTCCGTTTTCTTCCCAATAGTTACACCAGTCTTTTATTGAGTGTATTTCTGGGGACTGACTTTATTTTACTTCGACCAACTCAATGTGGAAGTTCAACTCTTTTCCAGCCATCTCATGATTTGCATCAAATGTGATTGTTGTGTCATCTTTTGCAGCTACTCCTACTGGAAATGGCTGTCCCATCTGATTTGTGAGGTACACACGCGCACCAACTTCCAAATCCTCAGCACCCGGCAACTGTGCAATTTCTAATGTAAAAATTGCATTTTCATCTGGCATTCCATAAGCCTCTTCTGGCATAAGGTGAATATCTACTTCAGCGCCAACCTCCATATCAGCAACTGCCTTGTCAAATCCCTGAATCATCTGTCCTGCACCACATACAAACTCAAGAGGTTCTCCTCTGTCATAAGATGAATCAAACTGCGTTCCATCGTTAAAAGTTCCTCTATAATGTGTTTTGCAAGTCTTTCCTACATTTCTTCCTGTGATTTCGTTACTCATGTTATCTTCCTCCATTTTATGTTAATTTCTCCCATTATACCAAAAACACCGTCTTTTATCTATGAGATTTTATTTATCGTATTTTACTGATTTTACTTAAAGCTATACTCTTAATTTTTGTCTCTGAATGTAAAGTGGACATAAGCATCCCCCGATACCCCGCCTACGTCTTTACGCCTCAGAGGTGGGGGATTGCTTATCTGCGTTCAATTCGCTCACAATCTTCTCAAACACCGGCAACTCTACTCCGTATTCCCTCGCCATATCAGGAACCGAATACACAAGTCCATCAATTTCTGACTGTTTTCCATCTCGCAAATCTCTCTGCATAGACGTGGTCATATCCGGACTCAGACTGTCTATGAGTCTCAGATTTTTCTCCACCAGACTCTCTTCAAATTTAAGTCCCATAGCATTTCCGAGAATCTCGATTTCATGAACCAGTCGGATAAAACAATCTCTGATTTCTCCCTCTTTCTGAATTTCTCCGGCTGCCACTCCGTAATAAGTTCCACAGGTATTCTGCGCTGCAATATAAGAAAATTTTATCATGGTATCTCGCTCTATCTGTTCCGATAAGATACCGCAAATTCCACTATCATTTAAATCGTTTTCTACCTGTCTCAGAATCAAATCATAAAAATCGCCGCCATTTTGTGACGCATATATTTTTTTCTCTTTGCTGTCCATTGAAATATCTTGAACATTCATTTTATTCTGAGACTGATTCAGAAAAACTATCTGTGCAGGGACATTGTTCCTATCATGTCGCTTTCCAAAAACCACTCTCAAAATATCTCCATTCATAAAGATACACCCCGGTTCTCTGAGTTCTGCTGCCACATAGATACAGCCATCTGTCACCAATAGTTTCGGTAACTTCTTCTGCATATTTCTGCCCGTTCCATATACATTTAGAACAGGAATTACAACCGTATGTTGCCCTGATATATTTTGAATAAATGGTATGGTATCCTCCAGCGAATATCCCTTGACACACACAAAGATAACATCCGGACGCTCGTCCTGAGACTCTTTGATATGGTTCTCATATTGCTGCATATCGTATGCCTTAATATCCCTGACCACAAAATCGCCTGCTGGTTTTATTACCTTTATTCCCTGCCTGTTCATTACTTCTAAATGCTTTCCCCTCGCAATCAAGGTGACATTTTTCCCCGCTCTTGCAAGATGTGCTCCAATCGCACCACCAGTTCCACCGGCTCCAATAATTACATATTTGAAATTTTTCTCCACTGTATAAACTCCTCTATTTCTCACTTTACAACTACTTTGTCTCATTGCCATGATTATAGCATATATCCAATATATTTCATATGTCTATCAAATGTCCACATTCTTACTGTAACAAAGATTGCCTGCCATTTATTATTTGAAATAATAGATTCCATATTTTGCGAACAATTTATTGTCATAAAAAAAGGAGCCACTGCTCCTTTTTCATAATCGCTGAATATCTGCTATTTCCAAATACTAAAATTCAACTTTGCTATTAAATTGTAGAGACAACATATGCAATCAAATTTAACACCATTGCCACTAAAAACATTCCACCCGTCATCAGATTTGCCCTGTCCTTATCTGCAAAATATCTGCTCACATAAAAAATTCCATTATATCCACAAATCATGCTCAAAAATCCGGACGGTGACTGTTTCACCCACAGACAATAAATGGACAGCAGCAAGTTGACAACACATAATGCAGTGATTCCATTTCGCATTGCCTTTAAATCTCTGCGCTCGCTCAAGTTTAAAATATTTTCTTCTGTCTTTTTCTCAAACTCCTCTGGGCTAATCCTTTCACCAGCCAAAATATCATTTACAGTAATTCCAAGAATTTCACTCAGTGGCTTCAAAAGAGACATATCCATAAGACACAGTCCTCGCTCCCATTTGCTGACTGCATTTTTACTAATACCCAACTGCTCGGCAATCTGCTCCTGCGTAAGACCTTTTTCTTTCCTACATTCTCTGATAAACTGACCTATCTTTTTCTGATCCATATATTTCCCCTTTCCAGACTCAAACCAGTAAAGCGGACATTCTAAGTCCACTTCGCTACTTGCTCATGAACACAGGCTGTTTCGCAGCTTATCTGCGTTCAAAATCACTTTTTACTGGTACAGCTTAACAAACTTTCTCAGAAAATGACACATACCAGTGGTTTACTTCTGCCATTTTGGGCGTAAATCCGAACATTTTAATACCAGATTATGAATATCGCTCTTTAAAATCCTTTTCGTCTCAACTCTGCCACAAGCTGTACATAAAATTCCCTGACATCAAATTCATCAATATTCTCACGATTCAAATCAATCATATCTCCATGAGAAATCCCTCGTTTTCCTTTTACTGTCAGAAACTGATAATTTTCTCCCCAGAAAAACGACTTTTCTCCCACAAGTCCATCATTATCTCCGTCAAAATATTTGACAAACAAATGCGTCAGATTGAGGGGAAATCTTCCCCCACCTGCCACATTTAATTTAGAACCGACACTCTGATAGTAGACGTTTGGACTGTCAAAAACTTCCTGATTCATTTTTTCACAGGCGGATGCCGTCAAATCGGTGACTGCCGAGATAAAATCTGGATTTGAATCTCCAATTTTTTTCAGTGCAGAATTATATGCGTTCGTAATCATTTCTCTCTGTTTCTTTGGAACCTTTGATAAAAGGTAATCGGCAAACTCACAGCCTCTGTGCGGTGTATTGATTGTTGTCAGACTCGCCACATACTCGTCCATTCCAAGCATAGAAATTGCATATCTGCTGTCAAGACCACCTTTCGAATGTGCAATAATATTGACTTTCTCACAGCCAGTCTCTTTTACAATCTGCTGAATTCTGTCCGCCAGTTCTCTTCCTGAATCTGTCACAGATGCCGCCGACTGCTGGTTTCCATAGAAACAAGTGGATCCATTTTTCTCCAGTTCTGTCGGTATTCTTCCCCAGTAATTAAAATAGCGAAAATCTTGAAAGAATACTCCATGCACCATGAGAATCGGATATTTTGTCTCACAAATATGCTCACTTTTTCTACTCTTATTCAGACGAATTTTTGCACTTTCTGTTCGAATTTCTTTCCCTGTAATACGTAAGATTTTCACAAGTACAATCAGGTGCACAATTGGAATCCATCCTTCCGGCAGTCAGCTGTTTCTTTTCTTTTTCCATACTACATTTTCCTCATAAACATATAATCATTGCATTTGCACCGTTTCCGGCTCATAATAGAATAAATATATCACTATATTTCCCCATATACTTCATCTAAATAAACTTCAATCTCATAAACCTTTCCTCTCCTGTAATCCACTTTCGCAAGACATCTCTTTCCAACATAGGACTCTGCCTCTTTGTCTCGCTCATCACTGAAAGAATCATATGTGCCTTTCAAAAATCCATTGTTCTCTCTCTTATACATATGAATTGTATGTTTTCTTCCTTCCCACATACCTGTACAACACCTGTCATATACAAGTCCCCCCATCATTTCACTACTACTGCTGAGCTCTCTTTTAATAAAATATGCATTTGGTATCACAAGTTCTGCTGGTTTTATCTCACCTCTCTGAAATCTCTCCCATGAATTTCCCCTGACTGTCGCTGCATTGTAGATAGCTGCAATTCCCCATGTAATCATAAATATACTAAAAAACAAGCCAACTATCATTTCCATTCCAAAAAACAAAACCGAACACACTGCGAGAATAATTCCCAGCACAAGAAATACCCCGCCAAGTATGCCCTCAGCCAGATGTCCATGTTTTAACTCGCATGCATCTGGTTTAAAATACTCCAGTTCACGTTCCGTCAGCTTATGCTCATACATCTGAAGCTGCGGAAATTCACATTGTCTATTTGACCTTACTTTCATATGATACCTATCCTTTCTACTTTTCCTGAGAAGTGCAAAGGGCAACTTGTCAGTCTCAAAATTCAACTGATATTTTTTATATTTTGTCACAGTGTGAGGTTTTTTGGGGGATATTGTGTTACGCAGCACAACTTTCGCTTTAGCGACAGAGTGCAAGGAACACATCACTGTCCTCATTCACCGTCCCCCATCTTTTTAAACTCCAAAGCTGCCATAACCACCGTTGCAATAATGGCAATAAAATCTGCAATCGGTGCCGCATATAAAATTCCGTCAATACCAAAATAAATTGGTAAAATAAATAACAGTGGCAACAGGAATAAAATCTGTCTGGTCAACGACAAAAATGCTCCCTTAAATGCCTTTCCAATGGAAGTGAAAAATGTCGCTGTAATTGGCTGTAAAAAATTCAAAATAGTAAATAGAAAATAAATTCGAAAATAGTTCACTCCGAATTTATAATATTCTGCACTTCCTTTTCCAAACCAACCAATAATCTGTCTTGGGAATACCTGAAACAAAACCTCTGCTACAACTGAGACAAGAAAACCTGCCACTAATGCAACGCGATAAGCCTCTTTCACACGCTTATAATTTTTCGCCCCATAATTGAAACTCTCAATTGGCTGTGTTCCCTGTGCAATACCGATGACAATCGAAAAGAATAACATTCCTACCTTTGACACAATACCAGCCACTGCGATTGGAATGGAATCTCCATATTCTGACTGACCGCCATAATGTTTCAAAAGGTTATTTAATGCAATCTGTACCACCATCATCGCCACCTGATTGATAAAAGAACCCATACCAATCGAAATAGTAAATCCAACATATTTTTTTCTGATACCGAGGTGTTTCCACTCTAATTTTACAGTTTTGTAGTGCATCACATAAATGACAACCATAATTCCAGATACCATCTGACCGATAATTGTTGCAAGTGCCGCACCTGACATTCCCATATCAAATCCAAAGATGAAAACTGCATCTAAGACTGTATTTAAAATCGCTCCGGTCAGTGAACAAATCATTGTCATCTTAGGACTGCCGTCTGCTCGAATAATGTGTCCGCCACCTGTTGTCAAAAGCAGGAATGGAAATCCAAATGCTGTAATTCTCACATATTCCTGTGCATATGGCAAAACATCATCCGGTGAGCCAAATGCGTGTAACATTGGTGTCAAAAATAATTCCGTAATCAACATTAACACAGTTCCACATGCAATCAACATGAATACAGCATTTCCAATATAATATGGTGCCTCTTTTTCATTGCCCCGTCCCATATTCAGATTAAAGCTGCTTGCGCCTCCAATTCCAAACAAGAGTGAAAGTGCTACACATGCAGTTGATAAAGGGAACGCAACATTTGTTGCCGCATTTCCAAGCTGTCCCACAGCCTGTCCCACAAATATCTGGTCAACCATGTTATAAAGCGCACCTACCATCATTGCAATAATACTCGGTATGGCAAACTTCAGCATCAGGCTTGTAATCTTTCCTGTTCCCAATGGATTACTCTCTGTCTTACTATCGGTACTACTCATATCTATCTCAACATTACCTCCTGTGTACATATTTATCTTATCATACAACAAAAGACCGCGGATAGCAATCCAACGGTCTTTGTTATATTCTATTACTCTTTTCTATCTAAGTATTTATTTTAAACCTGCAACAACTTCCATTGCCTTTGCAAGCTGTGTATCTTCACCTTCTGTCTCATTTTTTACTTCAACATCTGGTGTTATTCCAACTTCATGAATATTATTGCCGTCTGGCAGATAATATTTTCCGATTGTAATCTTTAAGGCAGAACCGTCAGAAAGCTCAAACAGCGACTGCATGATACCCTTTCCAAATGTGGTTGTTCCGACAACAGTTGCTCTCTTATAACACTTCATGGCACCTGTAAATGCCTCTGATGCACTTGCACTATTCTCATTTACAAGAATTACCATTGGTGTATCTGTACAAATTGCATTATCTTCCAAGTAATAATCTTGTCTTGTTCCGTCTTTCTCCTGACTATAAAGGAATAAATCATCTCCTGCCTGAAATGCACTCGCAATATTTCTTACAGAATCAAGACGACCACCCGGATTATTTCTCAAATCAACAATCAGTTTTTCCATTCCCTGTTTCTGTAAATCTTTGACTGCATCCCTGAGCTGTGAACTGGTAACTCCGTCAAATTCTGAAATCTGAATATATCCAATATGATTCTCCTTCATCTCATATTCAACCGTATCTACCTCTACGCTCTTTCTTGGAATTTTCAATTCAACATCTTTTCCATCTCTGACAAATGTAATCTTTACAGTCGTTCCTTCTTTTCCTCTGACCATGTCAGCCACTTTCTCAATCTCTGAGACATTTGAAACATCTTCTCCGTCAATTGACTTAAAAATATCTCCCTCTTTGACACCGACCTCTTTTGCAGAAGATTTAGAAAATACTTTTGTGACAACAACCTGACCTGTCTCTTTGTTCAGACTGACTAAAACACCAATACCGCAATAGGCCCCCTCATCTTCTTCAAGTAAATCTTCATACTGTTCCTTTGTATAATAAGTAGTATACTTGTCACCGAGAGACACTGCCATTCCATAATAAATACCATCTTCAAGTACATCTTCATCTACTTCTTTATAATAATACTTATCCAGATACTTTGATACGGTCTGTATTTTATGTTCCACCTCATTCATGCGATTGGAAATGTTTTGCTCTACCTTGCTGTTTCCAGTTGCATCTGCCTCTTTCTTCAAGAGAAGATTCTGTCCCAGCAACACAATTAGCATAAGTGCAATTCCTACAATAAATCCATTAATCAGACCGATTCGCAAACCTCGTTTATATCTGTTATCATCCTGTTCCATTTTAGTTCTCCATTCTGCTTTTATTTTTCAACCTGACAGTCTAGTTGCTGACATAATTGAGCGGATTTACATTCACACCGTCCTCACGAATTGTGAGATGTAAATGATTTCCTGTTGACTGGCCCGTTGAACCTACATATCCTATCACATCCCCCGCTTTCACATAATCGCCTTCTTTACAATTAAATCCAGACTGATGCATATAGACAGATACGATTCCATTTCCGTGATTGATACCTACCCAGTTTCCGGCGGATACACTCTTGTATGCCCAAAGTACCGTTCCGGATGCAATTGCGTGAACCGGAGTACCTGCCGGAGCCGGTATATCAATTCCAGAATGATTTTCCGCCTCTCCTGTAACCGGATTGATTCTATGTACAAAATAAGAAGAGATATAATTGTAACCATTCAACGGCCAGCGATATCCCGTAGTACCACCTGTATTTTCAGAATCCGTATTTTTGTTTCCTGAATCATTGTTGTTCGATGGCTTACTGCTGCCACCATCATCTGCGGGTGTTGTCGGCTGCTCTGCTGGCTTCGTTGGCTGCTCCACAGGTTTTGTCTCCTGATTCTTTTTCTGCTCCTGTGCATCTTTTGCTGCCTGTGCCTCGCTGGCTTTTCTTGCCTCTTCTTCCTGCTTTGCCTTCTGTGCAGCCGCTGCTGCCTCTGCTGCTTCCTGTGCTTTGCGTTCTTCTAAAAGTCTCTGCTGCTCTGCCATCTTTGCAGCCATCTGTCGCTCAATTTCCTCTAACTCAGCTTCTATCTGCTGAGAATGTGCAAGTTCGCTCTCCATAGAGGTTACACTGCTCTGAGTATCTGAAATCTTTTGGTTTGTCTGCTGCAATACCTGCTCCTTTGCAGACAGAAGAGCACCTACCTCTGCCTGTTCCGTCTGAGCCTGACTCTTTAAATCTGTTAAATTCTTCTGTTCTGTCTCTAATCTCGCCTTTGTATTCTCTATTACAGTCTTTGTCTCTCTCATTTTATTCAGCATATTCCTGTCATATTCCGTAATCTTTGACAAATATTCTGCCTTATTTAACATATCCCCGATACTCTTTGAATTTAATATCATATCGAGATATTCTGTATGTCCATTTTCATACAAAAACTGTATCCTCAGTTTCATCGCCTGATACTGACTTCCAATATCTTCTTCCTGAGTGGCTAAGTCTTTATTAATCTGTTCAATCTCTGATTCCTTGTCTGCAATCTGTCCATTTAAATCCACAATATATGCGACAATCTCTCCCATTCGGTCATCCAGAGCATTGATATAGGCCGTTGTATCATTTTTTAATGTCTCTAATTCTCCAAGAATTTGATTTGCACTCTCAATCTTTTTATGAAGTTCTTCCTGCTTGTCTTTTTCCTCTTTGATTGTAGTCGCTTTTAACTGATACATAGAGCCTGTAATCAAAGAAATGGATATGACAACACCTGCAACCGCAATTAATTTTTTTCTCAACAGTATTCCCCCCATTATCCTAAATAATAAATCGGATTGACATAAGCTCCATTTACTCTGACACTAAAATGCAAATGATTTCCTGTCGATTGTCCCGTTGATCCAACAAATCCAATAATATCCCCTGTTTTCACAACATCTCCCGGCTTGCAGTTAAATGCTGACATATGCATATACACTGAAACAATTCCATTTCCGTGGTCGATTCCAACCCAGTTTCCTGCCGAGCCACTTAAATAAGCCCATGCAACTGTTCCCGGTGCAGCAGCAGTTACTGGCGTTCCTGCCGGTGCCGGTATATCAATTCCAGAATGATTTTCCGGCTGACCAGTTACCGGATTGATTCTATGCATAAATCCGGAAGAAATTGTATAATGTCCCGAAAGTGGCCACTTAAATTTTTCTCCTGTATATGTAATTGGTCCGTCAAAATAATTAGAACCCGATAAGTTCATATAAGCAAGTGCCTGTTCCTGCAATACCAGTTCTGCCTCTAACGCCTCTGAGGCTGCAAGCTGACCTTCCATACTAGCTACCTGTGATGTAGTTTCATTAATTTTGGCATCTGTCTCATTTAATAACTGCGCTTTCGACTCTACCAAAATCTGAACTTCTTTCTGTTCATTTTCTGCATCTGTCTTTAATGTCTGTAATTCCTGCTCTTCACTCACAAGTTTTTTCTTATTCGCATCAATTTTATGTTTTGTATCTCGGAGCTTGTCAAGCATCTCTCTATCATATTTGCTAATACTCGTCAGATACTCTGCCTTATTGAGCATCTCTTCAATGCCGCCTGAATCAAGAAGCATATTTACATATTCCTGATTGCCATTTTCATATAAATACTGAATTCGGAGTTTCATGGCTGCGTATTGCTCATCAATACTCTTTTGCTGTGCATCAAGTTCTTCATTAATAGTGGCAATTTCTTTTTCTTTGTCAGAAATCTTGCTATTTAACTCTATGATATAAGTTGTGAGTTCTGTCATTCTTGCGTCAAGCGCAACAATATAATTCTCCGTATCTGTCTTTAATTTTTCCAGTTCTGAGAGAATCTGAGTAGCACTTTCAATATTTTTCTTTAAATCTTCCTGCTTTTTCTGTTCTTCCTGAATATTTGTTGCCTTTAACGGCTGTGTATGTGATAAAATCATAGATGCCGTCAATGTCACACATAAAATTCCAACTATCTTTTTCTTCAAAATAATCGCTCTCCACTATTACACTCTGAGGTGTTTTCTAATCGTTATCATACTTCCAATAAATCCAATTCCAGCTCCAATTAAAAGTGCCATCGGTGTTACAATTGCAAAAATTTTTCTCGCTCCAATAAATGTAATCATTGTAGTAAATGACTGGAACTGCGACATCACATAAACTACCACCTTTTTATAAATTACCATAAGGGCTGCCACCGGAATGATTGCACCAATAATACCAATCACCATTCCCTCGATAATAAATGGAAGTTTTACAAAAATATCAGTTGCTCCAATCAGCTTCATAATTCGAATTTCATCTTTTCTGACTGTAATACCTATCATAACCGTATTACTGATAAGGAAAATACCCACTGCAAATAAGATGATAATAATTCCGGCAGATACATATCCAACAATCTTCGCAAAGTCTGAAAGTGTATTTGCTGTATTCTGTGAATAATTTACTTTTCTCACACCATCTAATCCCTGAAGATAAGATACCAACTCATCCTGTTTTGTTAAATCATTGATATAAACGGCATAATTAGAAGAGCCTGCAAGTGGATTATCATCCTTAAATCCATCTGCAAGTTCTGGATCCTCTGCAAAATATTTTGTCTTATACTCCTCCCATGCCTGATCTCCAGAAGTGTAATCGACACGAATTACTTCCGACCTCTGCCTAATCATATTACCAATTTCGTCAATTTTTGCTATTTCTGCATCTTTATCAAAAAATACTGTCACGCACACAGATTCCTCAGCCTCTTTGACAAGATACTGAAAATTCGCCAAAATAATATAAAAAAGTCCTATTAAAAAAATACATGCCGTGATGGTTCCAATGGATGCCAGAGAAAATAATTTATTTCTCTTAATATTTTTAATTCCCTGTCCACAGCTATATCCCAATGTACTAATCTTCATATGTATGCTCCTCTTTTTTCTCGTCACTTAAAATTACGCCTTTGTGCATCGTAATCACACGTTTGTCCATTGCATCAACAATCTCTCTGTTATGAGTTACCACAACTACAGTTGTTCCACGTTTATTAATTTCCTCTAAAAGGTGCATAATTTCCCATGAATTTTTTGGATCCAGATTTCCTGTCGGCTCATCTGCAAGCAAAATAGATGGACTATTCACAAGAGCTCTGGCAAGTGCCACTCTCTGCTGCTCTCCACCTGATAATTCTTTCGGAAAAGAACGATATTTTTCTGCAAGACCAACCAATCCGAGTACAGTCGGAACTTTTTTCTGAATTAACTTTGCCGGTGTCTCAACAACACGCTGTGCAAAAACAATGTTTTCATATACATCTCTGTCTTTTAGCAAACGGAAATCCTGAAAAACACATCCAATTCCTCTTCGATATTCCGGAACCTTTCGTCTCTTAATATCTGCGAGACACTTATTATTCACATATATTTTGCCACTGGTTGGTTCTAACTCCTTTAACAGCAACTTAATCAATGTTGATTTTCCAGATCCACTATTTCCAACTATAAACACAAATTCACCATCCTCGATGGTGATGTTTGCATTTTTTATCGCATGTGAACCGGATGGATATGTTTTATTTACATCTTCTAATACTATCATTATGGTCCTTCGCTTTCCTGTTTATGTTCTTATTGTGTAGCTATTCAGAAAAAGTTTTCTTAGAAAAATCAAACGGCGAGGAAATACGCAGCATTTTCGAACCTATTTCTAAATAGTTACTTTATTTTTTAGTAATCCATAGTCTCCATATATTTCATATATTTTACAACCATAAGTGCAATCTTAAATGTAATTGCATCATCAAATACGCGTAAATCAAGATTTGTCATCTTCTGGAGCTTGTCCAGACGATAAACAAGTGTATTTCTATGAATGTATAACTGTCTTGATGTCTCTGAAACATTTAAGCTGTTCTCAAAGAACTTGTTAATTGTTGTCAATGTCTCATCATCAAATTCATCAGGTGACTTGCCATCGAAGATTTCCTTGATGAACATCTTACAGAGTGGCAGTGGCAACTGGTAAATCAGACGTCCAATACCAAGTCCATTATATGCCATCACATGTTTATCGCTATAGAAAATCTTTCCAACATCAAGTGCAAGTTTTGCCTCTTTGTAAGAACGCGAAACTTCTTTGATGTCATTGATAATGGTTCCATATGCAACATTGACTTTCATCATTGCTTCTGTATTAATCATATCAAGAAGAACATTCGCAATATGATCCATGTCCTCATATGTCTGACCATCTTCCACTTCTTTGACAATAATAATATTCTTCTCATCTACGGCTGTAATAAAATCCTTTGTCTTTCCCGCGAGAAGTCCTCTCACAGTCTCTAATACATTGTTATCCTTGTCGTGCTCTGACTCTACAATAAACACAATTCTCTTCATATCTGTGTCGATATGTAATTTCTTTGCTCTTGAATAAATATCTACCAAAAGCATATTGTCCAACAGAAGATTCTTAATAAAGTTATCTTTGTCGTACCTCTCCTTGTATGCCACTAACAGACTCTTAATCTGAAATGCGGCCATCTTTCCAACCATATATACATCATCACTAGAACCTCCTGCCAAAAGGACATACTCTAACTGTCCATCTTCACTGACCTTAAAAAACTGATAATCCGATACGAGCTGACTATCAGCCTGCGACTGTACAAAAGCAACAACTAACTCTTCGTTCTTATCGGCATCTGCGAAAGTCGATGCGAGTACCTTTCCTTCTGTATCACACACGCACATATTTATTCTTGTTATGCTCTTCAGGCCTTCTATTGTACTTAAAAGAATTTGATTTGATATCATTTGCTTCACTCCCATGATAAATTGTTATCTATATATTAAACTATTTTGCCGAAAAAAAAAAGAGAAAATACATAAAATTTATGTATTTTCTCTAAATATTCTAAGAAATAACTGTATCTAAATTATGTATATCACTACATATGTGAACTACCCATTGTCTAAAGCTAATGGAACTGCGGTAGCATTACTTCAAATACAAGTGATTTTATACAGATTAGTTAGCAATTACAAGCTGTGTATCTTTGTCGAAAAGGTGAATCTTAGCTGTATCAATTGCCATTCTGATTGTATCACCAGGTCTAGCTGTTGTACGAGGATTTACTCTTGCTGTACAGTTGAACTTGTCAACATCGAAGTATAAGAATACTTCAGCACCGAGCATCTCGTATAATCTGATTGTAACTTCAATTGAGCTCTCTGGTCTTGACTCAAGATAAACTTCCTCATCATGGAAATCTTCTGGTCTAACACCAAGAACAACTGTCTTATTGATGTAGTTACCTTCGATAAGTAATCTTGCTTTTGACTCTGGAACTTTGATTGAGTTCTGTCCAAATAATAATAATACATCTGCACCTGACTGTGTAACTTCAGCATCGATGAAGTTCATCTGTGGTGATCCCATGAATCCTGCAACGAATAAGTTGTTTGGATTGTCATAGAGGTTCTTAGGTGTATCAATCTGCTGAGCGATACCATCTTTCATAACTACGATTCTTGTACCAAGTGTCATAGCCTCTGTCTGGTCATGTGTAACGTAGATGATAGTTGTCTCAAGTCTCTGATGTAACTTAGAAATCTCAATTCTCATCTGTACTCTAAGTTTAGCATCAAGGTTTGATAAAGGCTCATCCATAAGGAATACTTTAGGGTTACGAACGATAGCACGTCCCATAGCCACACGCTGTCTCTGTCCACCTGATAAAGCCTTTGGTTTTCTGTCAAGTAAGTGCTCAATATCAAGAATTCTTGCTGCCTCATGAACAAGTTTGTCAATCTGATCCTTTGGTGTCTTTCTTAATTTAAGACCAAATGCCATATTGTCAAATACTGTCATATGTGGGTACAAAGCGTAACTCTGGAATACCATGGCAATATCTCTGTCCTTAGGCTCTACGTCGTTAACAAGTCTGTCTCCAATATATAATTCTCCGCTTGAAATCTCCTCAAGTCCTGCGATCATACGAAGTGTTGTAGATTTACCACATCCTGATGGTCCAACGAAGATAATAAACTCTCTATCCTGAATCTCCAGATTAAAATCCTTTACGGCAGCGAAACCGTTTGGGTACACTTTGCAGATATTTTTTAATGATAAACTAGCCATTTTTAATCCTCCTATAAAGATAATTTCACAAAATTATTTACAAACATTATTGTATCGCATTTTATGCAAAAAAACCATTGACTAAAATGCCGAAAACATTTTTTCTGTTTTGGTACATTTGCATAATATTTCTTAACTATTCAGAGCCAAGCAATTTCTATAGTAGTTTTGCACGTCAAGCTTGCAAGGAAAAACTATTACAGAAATCATTCAGCAAAAAGTCAAAGTTCGAAAATGTGCAGCATTTTCGAACTTGGCTCTGAATAATTTCAGTATTAATTTAATTTCTTATTTTTCAGCGATTGCTTCAATTTCAATTAATACATCCTTTGGAAGTCTTGCAACTTCTACGCAGGAACGTGCTGGGCAGTTCTGTGTAAAATATTTAGAATATACTTCATTTACTTTTGCAAAATCATCCATATTCTTAATAAATACAGTTGTCTTAATTACCTTGTCTGCCTCTGTGCCAGATGCTTTTAATAATTCACATAAATTGCCGATTGCCTGATTTGCCTGTGCTTCGATTCCCTCTGGTATTACACCTGTAGCTGGGTCTACCGGAATCACACCTGATGTATAAACAATTCCGTTTACCTCAATGGCCTGTGAATATGGTCCAATTGCCTGTGGTGCCTTATCTGTACTAATGATTTTCTTCATGTTGCTATTTCCTTTCTCTCTAATTATTTATTGCCATTTCATAATGTCAAAGAGCTATTTCGCCTCTTGTATCATTTTAATACAATTCTCAGCAATGTCAATCTTTCTTTCCTTGTACAGATGTCCAATGGCTCTCTTAAAGGCTCCCTTGCTCATGCCAAAGTCTCTCTGTATCATCTGAGGTGAAACTTTTTCTCCATAAGGCAGTTCCCCGCCATACTCCTCAATTACCTTTAAGACCTTCTGTGCATCCTCGTCTATCTGCATATACGCCTTTTTATTTAAACTCAGATTAATCTTTCCATCCGGCCTCACATCCGTAACTCTGGCACTAATCTGATCTCCTACTTTTACATTTCCATGAATTTCTTTTGCAGGGATAAGTCCATAATATTTGTTTTCAATTGCAACAAATGCTCCGATATTTCTGTTCATATCATAGACAATGCCGCCCACATTGTCATCTTTCTGATATTTTCCTGCAACCTGCATATATTTGTGGACATCCATTGTTGCTGCCAATCGGTTACTTTTATCGATATAAAGTGATACCAGATATGATTTTCCTGTCTCTACCGGTGCTGTCTGCTCTTTAAATGGCAAAAACAAATCTTTTTCCAGTCCCCAGTCAAGAAATGCTCCAATCTTTGAATTTCCCTTCGCCTCTAATACCGCCATGTTGCCTAGTGTAATATATGGCTGATTAACTGTTGCGATTAATCGGTCTGAGGAATCTCTGTACACGAATACATCTATCTCATCGCCCTCTTTTGTTCCTTCTTTCACCTGTTTTTTTGGGAGAAGAACTTTTTCGTTCTCATTTTCTCCCAGATAAACGCCAAATTCTACTATTTTCAGACATTTTAATGTCTGTCTTTCTCCTAATCGAATCATATCGCATCTCCATTCTCACTATAATCTCATTTCTAAAACTATATCAAAAAATTATGCCATTGTAAATTCTGTAACAGAATACACTTTATCTTCTTTGTTTCTCAGTTCCACAACCAATCTGTCTTTCTCTTGTGAAACATAGGCTTCCATAACATCTCCAAGTACAGCCTGCATCTTATATTCTGTTCTGATTTTTCTGACTTTTGAATAGTCCTCCACAAATTCTTCTGCAAGTTTGATATGCCAAGCATTGTTCATGTGGTTATTAAAATCAAGATGATATTTTCTGACCATAAATTCATCCCTCTTTTCATAATTCTGTGCGCGCTTAATTTTTCCTTTCACAAAATCCATGTCCACCATTTCTTCACACTCGTATGGTTCCTTATCCTCATCTGTAATTCTCACCAGAGAATATTTTTCAAAATCAAACAGTGCCCATATACTCTCTGCTTTTACCACATATTCAGAAGGATTACTTTTCCTTGCAATGACAGAACTTCTCTCTCCTGCCGCACCGCGAAAACGGTTTGGCCAAGTTGTAGCTATCACATCTTCATTATACTTGAAATGTCCATGAATCTCTATCTGCCATGAACTGAGCAGCCATGCTCTTTTTGTGCGCATCTGATGTTCCACTCCAACACCTAACGATTCACTCTGTATATTCATGCAATTTTGCATAATATCAACCATTTTTCCGAAACTCAGCTTAGAATCACGGTCCATATCGCTAAAACATATTTTTGTCTCATACGAAGTACGCATCTTTATCACCTATGCCTTTTCTATCATAATTTTCAACAATATTATTTTTTGATAACAAAAAAACCTCATCACAGAACCTGTGATGAGGTAGCTGGCCCACCAGGATTCGAACCTGGAAAATGCTGGAGTCAGAGTCCAGTGCCTTACCATTTGGCGATGGGCCATTGCCTTGCGACAAGAGGTATTATAGCAGACCTTGTCATATAATGCAAGCACTTTTTTAAATTTTTTTCAAAAAAATTTTATTTTGCCGAAAATTAGTTTTCATCGGCTTTTTATTGACAAAATCTGAGATTTTTGTATAATAATTTTTGAGAGACAAAGAAGTCCACAACAGGATTTCTTTGTCTTTTTTACTTTCCCTCACATTTATTTTATAGAACAGTTTCTAACTGTTCATCTCGTAATCATTCTGTATGGAATGATTGTGTGAAAAGGAACTGTGATTCCGCACATCACAGTTCCTTTTTATATACTATTTTTTTGTTTGTGTCAACGGAATCAAGACGAAATCCCAGCGATTCGCAAAGTATTCTTGATTTTGTATTATTCTCATCAATTTTACAGTAAATCTCTTCTGCATACAAAATTTCTCTGGCAAATTTAATGAGTTCTTCGCACGCCTCTCTCGCATAACCTTTTCCTCGAAAATTTCTGTGCAGAATATATCCCAGCTCCAGTCCCTCATCTCCGTTACTAAAGCCTGCCAATCCAATCAGCTTTTTGGGGTTCTCCAGATTCTCCTCTTTTAACAGAATTGCATATATTCCATACCCATAAAACGGATACATACTTTGAATATACGTCTTTTTCTTTTCTATCTCCTCTGAAATATCTTCGCTCAGAGGTTCCATATATTTTTTTGCCTGTTCATCATTGTAAATATCATAAATCTCAGCTACGTCTGCTACAATCTGCTCTCTCAGAATTAAGTTTTCCGTCTCTGCTGCTGTTCACGCCTCGCCGTGTGTATGTGCGTAGACCATCTGGAAAAATTTCTCATCCAAATCTTCATAACTCTGTACCACAAAATCTGCCAATTTCTGGTCCGGTTTCGGAAGTCCATTGTCACTTTCATACATCACACATGTCATGTTTGCATTTTTTGCTGCCACAATTCCCTTAAAAGAATCTTCAATAACAATACACTCCGATGGTTCCACGCCAAGTTTCTTCGCCGCAACTGTGAACGTGTCCGGTGCCGGCTTTGGATTTTTCACATCCATTCCACTCACCAGTGTATCAAAACAGTCCGACACACCCATATCGTTTAATGTCGCCTCTATTCTCTCCATTCCTGAAGAAGATGCCACTGCAAGCTTAATACCTGCCCCATGTAATTTTATAATCAGTTCAGCTACAAACGGCATAATTGGATAGCCTTTTTTTCCATTTAACTGTCTCACAATGGTATTTGACATATCCATCAGCATATCTTTTGAGAAATTCAACTTATAATCCTCGATAACCTTATCCCACATATAATCTGTGGTACTGCCGATAAACTGATAATAATACTGCTTATCAAATTTCTTACCCAAACTTTTTAATAACACTTCAAACGCTCTCATATGAACAGGTTCACTGTCCACAATCACGCCGTCCATATCAAAAATTATTGCTTTTAGCATTTCTCTGGCTCTCCATATTCTACTCCAAATGTATCTACTGTCACTGTTTTCATAACAACATCATCAAATGGTCTGTCCGTATAATCCGTTGGCATATTTGCAATTTCATCTACAACATCAAGACCCTCTGTCACTTTTCCAAATGCTGCATACTGTCCATCTAAATGTGGAGATGTCTCGTGCATAATAAAGAACTGTGAACCTGCTGAATCCGGATGCATAGCGCGCGCCATTGAAAGAACACCCGCTGTATGTTTCAAATCATTCTGAAATCCGTTTATATTGAACTCACCTTTGATTGAATAGCCAGGTCCGCCTGTTCCTGTTCCATTTGGACAGCCTCCCTGAATCATAAATCCACGAATAACTCTGTGGAAAATCAATCCATTATAAAATCCCTTGTTAATTAAACTGATAAAGTTCTTCACTGTATTTGGTGCAATTTCAGGATATAATTCTGCTTTGATTATTTTTCCTGAGTTTAATTCAATTGTTACTATTGGATTTTTGTTTTCCATAATCTGTACCTCTTTCCATTCAATTTTACCGCAATCAGGAACAATTCCCGATTTCGCATGACATCATTGTAATAGAAATCGCTCCAATTGGCAATCTTTCTTTAAAGTTTACATTTTATTAACAATTTATTTTTATAACCTTTACACAATCCACATTTTTTATTAAATTTTATACCTTAATATATAGAGCATAAAGTGATTTTCTTTTTTTACATTTTTTTCATATTGTTCCCCTTTTGTTTTATACAAAACGAACCGAGTGGATTTATCCACTCGGTTTTTTCGTGTGTAAAGTGGACATTCGCAAACTGCTCCCGCTTGTGGGGAGCGCAGCAGAAACAGAGCGAGAGCGTTTCGCAAAATAAAGTATGAGGGGATTTTCGTCACTTATAAAACAATCTATTGCGCATACACCGTATTCTCTTACAAAAACAGCTCGGAGGTCATATGCTTGCGGAGCAGACATTTCACAGTCTGCGCAACAAACATATGACCTCCGAGCGTCATTTATAAAAAATATTAATCTGTTTTATACCTCGAAGATTAAATCTCCGTAAGAAGGCATTGGCCATAAATCTTTATCAACAATCATCTCAAGTGCATCTACTGGTGCTCTGAGTGCTGCCATTGCTGGAATTACTTCGTCTTTAAAATATGTAGCCTGCTCTTTTCCTTCTGCCTTTGTAGCTGCCTGAGCTGTCACTTCTGAAAGTTTCTGCAATGCTTTCTTTGTCTCTGCAAGAAGGCTTGAAGTCTGTACTAATAATTCGCTCTGTGCACTGACATCTGCCTCTGCACATGCTGTCTTTACGATATTTAATGAGTCTGCAAGCTGTGTTGTTGCCTTGATTACTGCCGGAATAATCTGTTTTCCTGCTACATCAATCATTGTTCTCGCCTCAATATTGATTGCCTTTGCATATGCCTCATACTGAATCTCAGCTCTTGACTCTAATTCTGCTCTTGTAAATACATGGAATTTTTCAAACAATGCAATTGACTTATCTGTAGTAAGGGCAGGAATTGCATCCACCATTGTCTTGAGGTTTGGAAGACCTCTTCCCTCTGCCACTTCTACCCATGCCTCGGAATATCCGTCACCATTGAAGATAATTCTCTGGTGCTCTACAGCAAGTTTCTTTACCAAATCATGAACTGCAAGTTCAAAATCTTCTGCTTTCTCAAGTTCATCTGCAATCTCACAGAAACTCTCTGCAACAATTGTATTCAATACGATATTAGGACCTGCAACAGATGCAGAAGAACCTAAACTTCTGAACTCAAATTTATTACCTGTAAATGCAAATGGAGATGTTCTGTTACGGTCTGTGGCATCTTTTCTGAAATCAGGAAGTGTGCTGACTCCCATCTTCATCTTTCCGGCTTTCAAACTGCTTGTTGCATCACCAGACGCTACTAACTGTTCTACAACATCCTCTAACTGATCTCCGAGGAACATAGAAATGATTGCCGGAGGTGCCTCATTTGCTCCTAATCTGTGGTCATTTCCTGCACTTGCTGCTGACTCTCTGAGCAAATCTGCATGTTTGTCAACTGCTGCCATAATTGCAACGAGTACAAGCAGGAACTGTTTGTTCTCATGAGGTGTCTTGCCTGGGTCTAACATATTAATTCCATCATCTGTTGTGATTGACCAGTTGTTATGTTTACCGGAACCATTTACTCCATCAAATGGTTTCTCATGTAATAAGCAAACCATGTTGTGATTGTTTGCCACTCTCTTCATAACTTCCATTGTCAGCTGATTCTGGTCTACTGCTAAGTTTGCCTCTGCATAGATTGGAGCAAGCTCGTGCTGTGCCGGAGCAACCTCGTTATGCTGTGTCTTTGCAGATACGCCTAATTTCCAGAGTTCTTCATTGATGTCTTTCATAAATCCACCAATTCTCTCTCGAATGGTTCCAAAGTAATGGTCCTCTAACTCCTGACCCTTAGGTGGCATTGCACCAAATAAGGTACGTCCTGTGAAAATCAAATCTTTTCTCTTTAAATATTTATCTCTGTCTACTAAGAAATACTCCTGCTCTGCTCCAACGGATGTTGTAACTCTCTTTGATGTTGTATTTCCAAATAATCTTAAAATTCTTAACGCCTGTGTATTGATTGCTTCCATTGATTTTAACAGTGGTGTCTTTCTGTCAAGAGCTTCTCCTGTATAAGAACAGAATGCCGTAGGAATACAAAGCGTTGCACCTGCTGCACTTCTCTTAATAAATGCTGGCGATGTACAATCCCATGCTGTATATCCTCTTGCCTCAAATGTAGCTCTAAGTCCACCGGATGGGAACGATGACGCATCTGGTTCACCTTTAATCAACTCTTTACCAGAGAACTCCATCAAAACTTTTCCGCTTGCGTTTGGAGCAGATATAAACGAATCATGTTTCTCCGCTGTAACACCTGTCAATGGCTGGAACCAGTGAGTATAATGTGTGGCACCTTTTTCCATAGCCCAATCCTTCATAGCATTTGCTACAACGTCAGCTACAACAAGTTTTAACTCTGCGCCCTCTTCAATTACTCTTCTCAGTTCTTTGTAAACATTTTTTGGCAAACGTTCTTTCATCACTGTATCATTGAATACATCTTCGCCAAAAATCTCTTCAACATTTAAAAAATCACTCATAATCTTAACATCCTTTCTTTGTTATCTGCACATAATTTTCCATGAAATTAGATGTTCCTATAAAAAAGGCGTCCCCTTTCGACAGGAACGCCTTTGTCCTCAACAAATCATATGTGTGTTATATGTTTCTTATGTGTATGTTTATAACTCATTTGAAAAAAAAATGCAAGCATTTTTTTAATTTAATGGTTCTCCCTTTACCAACTGCACAATCATTCTCTTTCTCTGATTGTGTCTTGTACAAGTAGATAATGTGACAATCTGGTTCACCGTTGTTATCTCTGTCACCTCAGTTGTATATAATCTCTTGGCAAGGCACAAATTGATATAATTCTGAAATTCTTCATCATCTGCAAAATTATACGAATAGGTATCGCCAATCTCATCTGTCTCATATGCTGCAAATACACGATATCGATAACCTTTTTCGCCAATATAAATGTCGAAATATGGATGCTCATTATAGTACGATTTTGATACATACTTAATCAGTGTTCCAAACATGGAATTATTCAGCATATCGTGACCATAAATAATACAGTTTTTCGCATCCAGACCACCTTCTACTCTGTAATCCAAGAAAATGGCTCCTGCATTATTTTCCTGATGTGCTGCATTGTGTGACAAATAATAAGTATTATCTGTACCCACTACAATCGGATAACTGATAATATTATCCTGTTTAATCCATCCAACTGCATCTGCATTCATATTTTTCAGTTTATTAAAATCATAGGCCCATTTCGCTGCACTCTTAGAATTAACAATTGTATTTCCAAGTATATCTGTCTGTGTCTCTCCTGCCTCTACATCTGGAATTTCAAACATCTCCTCCATATTTTCATATGCAGCCGAATCCTGTTTGTAATCCAGATAAATATTGGAAAGTTCGAAAGATGCGTATGTAAACACACACAGTGCACCTACTAAAACTACTTTCCTGATACCTTCTAAAATATAATATTTCTTCGAATGTTCCTGCAACTTCCTTGAAATATACTGTTTTACTGACATAAAAACCCTGCTTTCCGTTGCTTTTTCATTTGCAAACCGCCCCACAAGATTTACACATCTCGCATCATTTCATGTTGTAAAGACTGCTCATCTTATGGTACGACTGCTTGGCAGTTTGTTTGCAAATAGTAACTCTTATTTAAAGTACTGTACTCCCGACTCAAATATCTTCATATCCTGCTCACCAGTGATATTGATTGCAACGCTGTCGCCTTTACGCTCTGGATGTGCCATTCTACCGAAGCATCTTCCGTCTGGGCTTGTGATACCCTCGATTGCACAGTAAGAACCATTTACATTCCACTCTTCATCCATTGTTGGTACTCCATGCTCATCAACATACTGAGTAGCAACCTGACCATTTTCAAATAACTTCTTAATCCACTCAGGATTTGCAACAAATCTACCCTCACCGTGTGAAGCTGCGTTGACATAAGTCTTTCCTAAATCTGCAAGCTGTAACCATGGTGATTTGTTTGATACAACCTTTGTATAAACCATCTTAGATACATGGCGGTTGATTACATTGTATGTAAGTGTAGGAGAATTTGCATCCTGTCCTGTAATTGCTCCGTTTGGAACAAGACCAAGTTTGATGATAGCCTGAAATCCGTTACAGATACCGAGTGCAAGACCATCCCTCTCGTTTAATAATTTATTGACAGCCTCTTTCATCTTCTCATTTCTGAACGCTGTTGCGAAGAACTTCGCAGAGCCGTCTGGCTCATCACCGGCACTAAATCCACCTGGGAACATGATAATCTGTGACTGATTAATTGATTTTTCAAAAATGTCTACCGAATCTCTGATGTCCTCTGCTGTTAAGTTCTTAAATACCTTTGTAATTACATTTGCACCTGCCTGCTCAAATGCCTTTGCACTGTCGTACTCACAGTTTGAACCTGGGAATACTGGAATGAATACAGTAGGTTTTGCAATCTTATTCTTGCATACATGAACAGAACCTGCTCTGTAGATTCCTGTATCTACTTCTGTCTTATCGTCTGTCTTTCTTGTTGGGAATACTTTCTCAAGTGTCTCAGTCCATGCATTTAATGCCTGATCCATTGTGATTAAAGTATCTTTATATGTGAATGACTTGTCTGATGTAATTGCACCAATCACTGTACCAATTCCATCAATCTCAGCCACTTTATCTGCATCGATTTCAGCTACAATGTTTCCGATACCCTTCTCGAAGAGTTTCTCTGCTGACACATCTGCATTTACCGTAAATCCTAATTTGTTACCAAATGCCATCTTGCTGAGTGCTGCAACAATTCCGTGAGCATCTACCACATAAGCTGACTTGATAACTCCCTTGCCGATTAACTTATGAATGTCATCATATAACTTCATAACCTGCTCGTAGTTTGGTAAATCAAATTCATCTTTCTCAATTTCAAATAAGGCAATCTTATTTCCAGCCTCTTTAAATTCTGGTGAGATAATGTCTTTTTCTTTTGCCACATCTACTGCAAATGATACAAGTGTTGGAGGTACATCAATCTCATTAAATGTTCCTGACATACTATCCTTACCACCGATAGATGGAAGTCCAAATCCGAGCTGTGCATCATAAGCACCGAGTAAAGATGCGAATGGCTGACTCCATCTCTCTGGGTCAAGAGTCATTCTTCTGAAATACTCTTGGAATGTAAATCTGATTTTCTTGTAATCTCCACCATTTGCCACAATCTTAGCCACTGACTCTAATACTGCGTATACAGAACCGTGGTATGGGCTCCATGATGATAAATATGGATCAAATCCATAACTCATAAGTGTTACTGTATCTGTCTTACCCTTGAGAACTGGTAACTTGCCGACCATAGCCTGTGTCTCTGTGAGCTGGAATCTTCCACCAAATGGCATAAATACAGAACCTGCTCCGATAGAACCGTCAAATCTCTCAACAAGACCTTTCTGTGAACATACATTTAAGTCTGCAAGTGTATTTAACCATGTCTCTTTGACATCTTTTACTTCTGGTGCAGCAAAGAACTTCTCGTTCTCGTCTGGCATATCTACCTTTACTTCACATTCCTGATGCGCACCGTTTGTATCAAGGAATGATCTCTTTAAGTTTACAATCTCTTTTCCTCTCCATTTGAGGACAAGTCTCTTCTCTTCTGTGACAACTGCAACCTTAGTAGCCTCAAGGTTTTCCTCGTTTGCATACTGCATAAATTCGTCTACATCCTTAGGGTCAACGACAACTGCCATTCTCTCCTGAGACTCTGAAATTGCGATTTCAGTTCCGTCAAGACCTGCATATTTCTTAGGTACAAGGTCAAGATTGATGTCAAGACCATCTGCCAACTCACCGATAGCAACCGATACACCGCCGGCACCAAAGTCGTTACATTTCTTAATTAACTTACTAACTTCTTCTCTTCTGAATAATCTCTGTAATTTTCTCTCTGTAGGAGCATTACCCTTCTGAACCTCAGCACCACATGTCTCGATTGATGTCTCTGTGTGAACTTTAGAAGAACCTGTCGCTCCACCACAACCATCACGACCTGTACGGCCACCGAGCAGGATAATAATATCACCCGGATCAGAATTTTCTCTCTTAACTGCATATCTTGGAGCTGCTGCGATAACTGCACCAATCTCCATTCTCTTTGCAACATAGTCTGGGTGGTAAATCTCTTTTACAAGACCTGTTGCAAGACCAATCTGGTTACCATATGAACTGTATCCATGAGCAGCCTCACGAACTAATTTCTTCTGTGGCAATTTGCCATGAAGTGTCTCATTCATTGGCTTTGTAGGGTCTGCTGCACCTGTCACACGCATAGCCTGATATACATATGTTCTTCCTGAAAGTGGATCACGAATCGCTCCACCAAGACATGTAGCAGCACCACCAAATGGCTCAATCTCTGTAGGGTGATTGTGTGTCTCATTTTTGAAGTTTACAAGCCACTCTTCTGTGATAACACCATTTCCGTCTTCTTTGTCAATCTCAATAGGAACTACGATAGAGCAGGCATTAATCTCGTCAGATTTTTCCTGATCATCTAATTTTCCTTCTAATTTTAATTTTCTCATTGCGAGAAGTGCTAAATCCATAAGGCAGACAAACTTGTCGTCTCTTCCCTTAAAGATTACTTCACGGTCTTCAATATATCTTTCATATGTTTTTAAAATAGGAGTTTTATAATATCCGTCTTCAAATGTTACATTTGTAAGTTCTGTATTAAATGTGGTATGACGGCAGTGATCTGACCAGTATGTATCAAGAACTCGAATCTCCGTCATAGATGGATCTCTGTCTTCCTCATTCTTGAAGTAATTCTGAATGTGAAGGAAATCCTTAAATGTCATGGCAAGTCCAAGAGAATCATATAATTCTTTTAACTTGTCCTCTTCCATATCTTTAAATCCGTCAAATACAATGACATCTGCCGGCTCTTCAAACTCTGTGACAAGTGTCTCAGGTTTCTCAGAACCAGTAAGTCTTGAGTCTACAGGGTTTACCTGAAAAGACTTAATACTCTCAAACTCTTCATCTGTGATTGTTCCCTCAATAACATAAGTAGTAGCTGTCTTAATCACTACCTCCTCGTCCTCTTTTAAGAACTTCACACACTGCTCTGCGGAATCAGCTCTCTGGTCGAACTGTCCCGGTAAAAATTCTACGCTGAATACTCTGTCAGCCTCTTTGTTATAAGGGAATTCCTCCTCATATAAAACATCTACAGGTGGCTCAGAAAATACAGTTGTCTCTGCTTTCTTAAATGTGTCTTCTGAAATTCCTTCTACATCATAACGAACTAAGACTCTCACATTTGTAACAGTCTTGATACCGAGGTAGCTTGAAATCTCGTGCTTTAACTCTTTTGCCTTTACAGCAAATTCTGGCTTTTTTTCAACATAAACTCTTTTAACTTTGCTCATGTTATCCTCCTATAATTGTACATTTAATGTCTAATTTTAAGTTTACAATATCAATTCCTAGTTGTCAATGATTATACTTATTTCCCTCCTCATCCCTATGTACATACTATAGTTCTGCAAAATTCTTTTCGTTATAATCTCTCCCATTTTTTCAATGATGCTGCAATATTTTCATGTTTGATAATATTATGAATCAGTGCAATTAAAACTATCAGTGCTGCAGACATACTTCCTAATACGATAAGCATTGTTTCCCACGGTAATGAGAACTCAATCCTCGCAAACGATTTCGTCATATAATCCCAGACAAAATATTCAAATATAACAGATAAAATCACACTTGCTATCAGACAGCGCAAAAATATTTTAACAATCTGATATTCAAACAAATAACTTGCTTTATTCTTACTTATTCCTATAATCTTTAGCATCGTAATCTGGTTTTTCGTTTGGAGATAATTAATATATGTAAATATAAACAAATTAGATATTATCAAAATTATCATTAAGATTTGTACCATTGTTACTGTTGTTTCATAATAGCGCACCATCTCTTTGGCACTCTCATCCCATTTCTTTATATTTATGATACTATACCCCAATCTATGATGTGTAGTTTCATAGATTCGTTCTTCCGATGCCCCCTGCATTGATAAATAAATATTTCTTGGACTCTTAACTCCATATATTTTATAAAACGTATCTAAATTCACAAACAAAATCGGTGTATTGTAATTATAGTCATCAAACAACACAAATTTCATTTTTTCTATTTCATCAACAATACTGATTGTGTAAGATTCCATTGTTAATTCATTATCTTGATAGTGAAATGCGGAATCTATTTCTGTTCCCGCTGATATCTGGCAATCAAATCCTTCTCCATTTTCATTTC
The DNA here is from genome assembly GCA_900321855.1 of uncultured Eubacteriales bacterium. GTDB lineage: Bacteria > Bacillota > Clostridia > Lachnospirales > Lachnospiraceae > Bovifimicola. The sequence continues at coordinate 28,674 of ONXS01000007.1, forward strand.
TTACATGTCGAACAACGATTGCATCTCCTAGCTGTAAATTTCCTAATTGTTCTTTGGATACCCCAAACTTCTCACAATAATCTTCTTCTAATCCAATAAGTATCATACGCACTTTTGTTTTATCACTATAATCATAGGATTTTTTGAAATCCGAATCCGATTTCAAAAGATGCTTTTTATATTTTCCTCGAATATTCGATTTATCTATTTCAAACTCATTACCATTTATGTATAGTGGAACGGCTTCCATATCTCCCAAGTTCTTTAAGGTTTCATATACTTGTATATTCAGTTGCTCAACAGTTGTATTCGCTCTATCACCTGACTTATCCAATACCTGATACCCAACATTTCTATCTTCTTGCATCATATAATCATATCCACTTGGAACTGCATTGAATTTTTTTATATAATTCATGAAATGAACAGACGAAATACAAACAACACTACTTGCAACAATCAGACACCCCAAAAGGATTTGCTTTCTTTTACCCAGATTTGTATTAGAATCCGATAAAAATGCATAAATATTTTTTCCATTGTTTATATAACTGTCAATTGATATTTTTTTATAAACTTTATGTATTGGCTTTTTGCTTTTTTTATTGATTCGAATATAAATCAAGAGATTTACCAATACAAATAAAGAAGTGATAATTAGCTGAACAAGCAATAAAACAAGCCTATAATTCCACAAAACAGAAAGAATAATCATTGCCAATATATTACTTATCATCACTGCTACGCCTAACATATAACATATCGTATAAAATAAACATTTATCAATTAACCCAGAAGATATACCTATCTTTTTATAAATAATAATATTCCCTAAAATATCATCATGATAAAAACGAATTAAAATTGCACTAATAAAGACAGATAACACAAAAATCCCAAGTAAAATAATCGTCAGAAAGAAACTGATTCCTGTCGGAATTCCATATCCATTTACGCTTCCATATTTGCTGCATGCTTCATTTTCCTTATATTGCTCGATATTATATTTTTTTATCAAACGATTCAATTTCCATTTATAACTAATAGAACCTGTATCAACAAGAATAGACTGTATTTCTGCTTTATCATCCAACTTCGTTACGAAAAGATTGCTATAATCTGTATCGAAACTTGAACTTATTTCAATTAGTCCTGTTATGGTATACACTTTCTCATCAATGGTAATGGTTTTTCCCCTATATTCTGACTCAGCTATTCCATTTTTATAAATATATTCTCTCGTACACAGTATCTCATTTTCCTTCTCCGGAAATGTTCCATCTGTAATTTTTACATCACTCAGTGTACAATAGTTTTTCTCTGCACTTATAACAAAATAAATATCATCATTTTCCGTTTCATAGACATCTCTGCTGTATATTGCACTTTTGTCAATTAGCGAATCCTTTTTTATTTGATTTGCCTCCTGCTTTGTCAACTTCTGAATTTCAAACTGATATTCACCATATAGTTGTTTTGCAGTCTTATATCTGCTATAAATATTTTGATATACCATTCCAGCATAAGATATTAGCAACACCATACTGATACTAATAATACATAAAGATATTGCAAAAATTTTATTCTTTTTTATAAACGATTTTACCAACAGCGAAATCGGACTCTTACTTACTTCCATATATACTTTCCTTTATCAACCTCTAACTTATAATCTGCCATTTGTGCGATTTCATGATCATGTGTCACATACAATAATGTACTGTGATATCTATCACAACAATCACATAATATTTTCATAACTGTTTTACTATTTTCATAATCCAAATTTCCTGTAGGTTCATCTGCAAATATAATTTGTGGATGATTTACCAAAGCTCTCGCAATCGCAACTCTTTGTTGTTCCCCTGTAGATAACTGCTGTGGGTAAAATGTTTTTCGATGAGATATTTTTAATAAATCAATCAATTCATTCACATACTCTTTATCATATTTTTTATTTTTTGCAACACTTGGTAATATAATATTGTCATATACAGTTAAGGATTTTATCAAATTGAATGTTTGAAAAATGAATCCAAATTTTTCTAGTCTCATTTTTGTACTTTCTTTTTCGCTCATTTGCTGCAAATTCACATCATCAAAAAGAACACTTCCTGAGTCTGCTGTTTCTATCCCACTAATGATGTTTAGTAATGTACTTTTTCCAGACCCCGAAGGACCTACAATTGCTATTTTCTTTCCATCTGGTATTTCAAGATTTACATTTCTCAAAACAAGAACATCTTCTGTACCATTATGATAAGATTTACTCACTTCTTTTACAATAATCATACTTTTTTATCTATCCCTCTCTTTAAATTCCACTTCTACATTTTTCATATCTTTTAATTTCACATGTTCACTTTTATTATTTAATTTATTGACATAATATAATTCCAATTCTTGATTTTTGATATATTCAACAATTTCCTCTTCTGTAAGTCCATGAATGTACATATCTGCTGTATTTGTTGTTACATATCCCGTTTGAAATCCTTTTAATCCTTCCGGAACAATATTTTCCAAATTATATAAAATTCTGGAGTCTTCACTCCTTGTAGTAAAATATCCCGCGAAATTAATTTGTTCAAGTACACTCTTATTTCTAATTTTAAAATAAAACCAAATTGTTGCATAGTCTTTTGGAACAACTGTTTTATCTGGCAATTGTTTACTCAATCTGACAATCTGTGTTCCATCATCTCCATTACAAATAGATTGGTAATATGTATCATATTCCTTTGCATCATCATCATTAAAATAAGTTATGCTTATTTTGACACCTTCTACCTCAATCGGCTGTTTCACCTGTGTATTATAAGTAAAACAAACTACTACGAGCAAAATCACAAAAATAATTCCATACTTTAATAATCTCTTTTTCATCGCTTCCTCCTTAATATACAATCACTATTATATCTTATCCTATTTTTATACACAACTAAAGTTTTCTTCTTGATTTATACATATTTCCAAAACCGTTTTATCTCCTGCATTGTATCGTCAATCGTTACGATTTTCACATCACTCCACTCTCTCGGAAATGTACTGCGGTAAGAATTTTGCATAAACCGTTCATCTAGCAGCAAAATCACTCCATAATCCTCTGTTGTTCGAATCACTCTTCCTGCTGCCTGCATAACTTTATTCATCCCCGGATATTTGTAAGCATAATCAAATCCATCTCGGTTATGTTTATCATAGAACTCTTTTAGAATCTGCCTCTCATTGCACACCATTGGCAACCCTGTTCCAACAATGATACTTCCAATCAGTCTGTCATTTTTTAAATCAATTCCCTCTGAGAAGATTCCACCAAGTACACAAAATCCTATCACCGTTTCTTCTTTTCTATCCTGATTATCTTCAATTTCAAAGTGGTTTAAAAATTCTTCTCTCTCTTTTTCGTCCATTTCGGATTTCTGAAGAATGAATTTGTATTTTTTTGTCAACTCATATTCTCTCGCAAGTTCGTAAACGTCTGTCATCATTTTATAAGAAGGAAAAAACACCATATAGTTCCCCTTTGCTCCACTGACTGCCATCTCAATGTATTCCAAAAATTTGCCATATTCCGTTCGGTTTCTTCTCGTATATTTGCTGCTCACATCTCGCGCCATCAATAAGAGTCGTTTTCTCTGTTCAAATGGTGAGTTGATGTAAATCGCATTGTCCTCTATATTTCCAGTCAAAAGTTCTTTGTAATAATTGACTGGCAACAGTGTCGCTGAAAATAAAATTGTCGCATTTCCCTGTGCCATGCAAGAAGATAAATTTCCTGACGGATTGACACAAAATAGCTTAACTTTGAAACTGCCTTCTTCTGTCATCTCCGAATAAATCTGATAGTGACTGCTGTCTACCAGTTCATATACATCCAGATAATCTTTGATTTTAAAATACATATCCAGAATAATATCTCTGTCGGTAAACTCTTTGTGCTTGTCAAGATACTTTTCAAGTTCTGTGCGAATTCGTGTCAATTTCGCAATCAAATCATCTGTCTCAAAGAACGTATCATATCCTTTTTCACCAAACACGGACTCATTTTTCAGTGCCAGCATTGCCTGATTGCACTTGCCAAAGGAGTTAAAAAGTCTCTTATCCCTGTCTTTCATAATCCTTCGACACATCAGAAAGTCCTCTTTGATGAGTTCTGCCGAATACATCTCTCGTGCCCGCTCAACCAAATTGTGTGCCTCATCAATCAGAAATACATAATTTCCTACAATTCCGTCTGCAAAATAGCGTTTTAATCTGGCATGTGGGTCAAACACATAATTGTAATCACAGATAATTCCGTCCATAAAATTGCTGACGTCAAGACTCATCTCAAACGGACACACATTGTATTTCTGTGCATATTTCAAAATCAAGTCCCTGTCAATTCCCTGCTCATGTGTGATGATGTCAAAAATCGCATCGTTGACACGGTCAAAATGTCCCTTCGCCATTGGACAACTGTCTGGATTGCACTCCACACATTTTGGCTGGTCACTAATCTGACTGTCTAAGATTTGCTCATCTATATTCTGTTTGTCTGCAATCTGTCTGTCTAAATTTTCTTCATATGTATTTTGTTTGTCTGCACTTTGACTATCTGAATTTTGCTTATCCGCATCTGGCTGTTGCGTGATTTCATCTCCCCTGTCATAAATATAATTGCTGCAAATCTTTTCTTTCGCAGTCAGTGTCACCGTATGAAAATGCAGTCCATGCTCTCTCAAAATATCATAGGCATTACTCGCCACCGTTCTCGTAATCGTCTTTGCTGTGAGATAAAAAATTTTCTCTGACAGATTCTCTCCCATAGATTTTACCGCTGGAAATACCGCAGACATCGTCTTTCCGACTCCTGTCGGTGCCTGAATAAACAAATGTTTGTTCGCTGCAACTGTCTTATAGACAGACACCGCGATTTCTCTCTGACCATTCCTGTACTCAAACGGAAACTGCAATTTTTTTATCGACTCCTGCCTAAGTGTCCGTTCTGTCGTGATATAATCTGACCACTTTTTATACTCTCTTACGATATGCTCAAAATAATTCTTTACTTCCTGAGCGGTATGGTCAGTCTCAAAATATCGAATTGTCTCATCGTCCAGATTACAATAAGTCATTCGCACAGAAATCTGACTTAAATGGTTTTGTGTCATATACATATAGGCGTAACACATTGCCTGTGCCTTGTGAACTTCAATGGGCTGTTTCATCTTCATGACATCTTTGTAAATCCCCTTAATCTCATCAATGGTCACTTTGTCTTTCTCTGTAATAATTCCGTCTGCCCTGCCCTCTAACTGAATATCATAATTTTCAAATTGCAAATTCATTTTCAGGGATACTTCCGCCTTATAATTTGCTCCTCCCTCTTTCTGAATCATCTTGTGAATTCTCGTTCCCTCTGCCATTGCATCGACAGAAGAACGTCCCGTTGCACGATTGTCAATATCGCCGGAGCGCATGACAAACTCGACAAGATTGCGGACGGATATATTTAGCTGGTATTTTGTTGTGTTTGTATTTTCTAAACTTTTCTTATCAGTCATTCATCTATACTTCCATCTTCTTTCTAGTTTTCTGTTGCCTACTTTGCTCTTATCGCTAAATTGCTGTCACTGTCATACTCTTAGTAATTCGTTCCACTATTCTTAGTTGCTAACATTTTTTACATAAGCAATGCAGATACTATTTTTCATCCGCCAGTTGCTCTAGTTCTTCAATTTTTTCTAACAATTTGTCATACTGCTTATACATCTTCTGCACACCATTTTCCAAAAGATAATAATGTTTGATATAAGGCACCAACAATACTAACAGGAAAAATGCAAGTGGCAGCAGCATAATATTGTCACTTAATACATAAGTAAAAATCGTCATAAAAGTTCCAATCGCAAACAGACACATGACAATCAAATGAATAAATCGCTCGTGCATAAAGAAATAGATTTCCGTCATGTGTTTGTCCATCATCTTCTTTAATTCAGATAGCGTTTTTCCATCTAACCTCGTCAAATACTCGTCCATAAAGTTTAAATGTCTTAGAATTCGTTCTTTCATTTCCATTGCACCTCTTGCTTTCTATTCAGTTCTATAGAAACATTATACTATATCTATTCAGTTTGCGTTAGCAAAAACATTTTTTAAAATATAAATTCTTGTCAATGATTGATAAAAAAGATATGATTCGTTCAAAACAATTTAACTCAAATTGATTTCAGTCAAATTATTTTGAGTTAAATTCAGATTGAGACAACTTATCACCGCTGTCTCTCCAATAGAATAGTCTTATTCTTCCATATCTTCTTCTAGTTCATCATCTTCTGCGTCCATATCTTCTTCATCTATCTCTTCTTCATCTATCTCTTCCTCATCTATATCATCTTCATCCTTTTTCAAACTATGAATAAACTCATCAAACGAATCTGCCACACTTTGAACCTGTAGCGTCTCATGGTCAATAAAAATAATTTTATCATTGGTTTTATCAAAACAAATCAAATTCCCAAACGGGTCACCTGCAAAAGCAATATAATTTTCCATACTTCCATACATATTCCAGTCTTTCATGCATCCATTCCAGTCATTATAATCCCATATTGTTGTCAAATCATCTTTGTTGAACGAATAGAAATGGTTAAAGACTCGCTCCCATTCTCTATTTCCCTTAGACATAAACAATTTAAATTTCGGATATGCTGCATTGCAGTTTTTTATGTACTCAACAAACATCTCCGGAAACTGATAATTTACTTTTTGTTCATATTCTGTAATCAGTTCTTCTGATTTTAACTTGCGAACAAATCTCCATTCCATACCATCATATACAATATCTACATATTCCGAAGTGCTGTTTTTCTTTTCTGGTTGATTTTCACTCCCTGCAGCCTGTAATTCTGATTTATTTTGCTGTTGTATACTCGTTTTTCTTGATTTCATTTTTTTTATAAAGTTCCAATTCATATTGTTACCTCCAAATCATCTATTTTCATCATTTCAGAGTGAACTCCTTCGTCACACTCTCCTCTTATGTTCACTCCAACTCACTTAATTTCATCGTTTTAGGGTGAACTCCTTCGTCACACTCTCCTCTTATGTTCACTCCAACTCACCTATTTTCATCATTTTAGGGTGAACTCCTTCGACACACTCTCCTCTTATGTTCACTCCAACTTACCTATTTTCATCATTTCAGAGTGAACTCCTTCGTCACACTCTCCTCTTATGTTCACTCCAACTTACTCAATTTCATCATTTCAGGGTGAACTCCTTCGACACACTCTCCTCTTCTGTTCACTCCAACTTACCTATTTTCATCATTTTAGGGTGAACTCCTTCGACACACTCTCCTCTTATGTTCACTCCAACTTACTCAATTTCATCATTTCAGGGTGAACTCCTTCG
>ONXS01000002.1 GCA_900321855.1 uncultured Eubacteriales bacterium
ATGAGACACAGAAAAGAATTTTTTAAATTTTACAGAGATAAGCTTTTAATAGAAGGAATTGAGCCGAACACTGCTCACAAGAGCCTTGCAAAGTTGGAGCAGATGGGGATTTTAAGGGCAGTTGTGACACAGAATATTGACGGACTGCATCAGATGGCAGGAAGTAAGGCAGTCTATGAGCTGCATGGAAGTGTACACAGAAATTATTGTATGTCATGTGGTAAATTTCATTCTCTGGAAGATGTAAAAAACGGAGAACTTGTTCCAAAATGTGAGTGCGGAGGTGTGATAAAGCCAGATGTGGTTTTGTACGAGGAAGGTTTGGACCAGAAGGTGATAGAAGGTGCCATTCGCAACATTGAACAGGCAGATACAATGATTATAGGAGGAACTTCGCTTGCCGTGTATCCGGCAGCAGGGCTGATTCAGTATTTTCATGGAAAAAATCTGATTTTAATCAATAAGCAGTCAACTCCTATGGATAATCAGTGCGATCTTGTGATTCATGACAGTATAGGAAAAGTTCTGGGATATGTAACCCAGTAAGAAAAAATGGAAAGGCAAGTGAGATGAAAAAATATTTAAACAGACTTTTTATAGAAGGTCTGGGAGGAATGGCGCTTGGATTATTTTCAACACTGATATTTGGAACCATTCTGACGCAGATTGCAAGTTTTACAAAAGGGGATATTGCGGTATATCTGAATTTTATTGCAAATGTAGCAAAGACGATTACAGGAGCAGGCATCGGCGTTGGGGTTGCCTCAAAATTTAAAGAATCGCCACTGGTGACTGTTGCGGCGGCAGTTGCTGGTATGATAGGAGCATTTCCGGCATTATATCAGATGGCAGGAACGGAGTATTCATTTGTTCTTGGAAAGCCGGGAGAGCCACTCGGAGCCTTTGTTGCAGCTTATATCGCCATTGAAGTAGGTCATATGATTTCTGGAAAGACACAGATAGATATTCTGATAACACCATTTTTATCTATATTATCCGGAGCGATTGTGGGAATTTTTGTGGGACCATATATTTCAAAATTTATCAAGTGGATTGGCAATCTCATTAATGTAAATGTAGATAAATATCCGGTTCTTGGAGGAATGGCGATTGCCGTCTGTATGGGAATGATGCTCACTCTTCCAATCAGTTCTGCGGCAATTGGAATCTCTATGCAGATTACAGGACTTGCAGCAGGTGCGGCAACGGTAGGGTGTTGCTGTCAGATGGTTGGATTTGCCGTGGCAAGTTTTCAGGAAAATAAGTTCGGAGGACTGGTTGCACAGGGAGTTGGAACTTCTATGTTACAGATTCCCAATATTATGAAGAAACCACTCATATGGATTCCGCCAATTGTGTCGAGTGCAATTCTTGGACCGGTTGCATCAGCTGTGTTAAAAATGGTAAGTACACCGGAAGGCTCTGGGATGGGAAGTTCCGGACTGGTAGGACAGTTTTCAGCATATTCAGCAATGACAGCCGCTGGAACATCATCTACGGTTGCAGTGATAGAAATCTTATTCTTACATTTTGTACTGCCGGCAATTCTTACATATTTTATTGCACAGGGTCTTAGAAAGATAAGATGGATTAAGGATGGAGATATGAAGATTAGTACACAGTAAATTTGGGAGAAAATTATGGATGAACAGATTTTTTTGGAACAAAAAAGTGATAAATTACAGGAAGTTTTAGACAAATTATCAGCCAGAGATGAATTAAAAGGTACAGTGAAAGAATTGACATCAAAGAATAAGACGTATAAAAAAGAACTGACCGATATACAAAAGGAATTTGACAAATCTCTGGAAAATGATATTAAGAGAGAAAGAGAAAAGTATATCTCAGTGGAATCTAAGAATCTCAGTGAGGCCAATTCAAAATTAAAGAAAGAGAAGAGTTCTAGGGGAAAAGCAAAACGAATTGGAATCAAACAGAGAATTGAGGCTGAGACAAAAGATTTAATTTTGCAGAACAGGGCATTGCACAGACAGATTCGAAAATCTTTACAGGAAAAAGATTTGCCGTCATATTGCGACAGCAACTGGTTTTACACACTTTATTACACGCAGGGATTTAAGGAATTCTTGATAAAAATATTATTTTTTTTGATAGGACTGATTGGATTGCCATTTCTGATTGTCCAGTGGATGAATCATTTCTGGTTATTTAAAATTTTTGAATGGATTCTTGTGGATGGCATATTTTTGGCAATTTATATTACAATTCGTCTTTTGTCAAAAGATAAAGATGATGGAATCATTGAGGAGTTGCGTGAATTTAGAGACCAGATTCATGATAATGAGCGTCAAATCAGACAAATTAAGAAAAAAATCAAACAAGACAGGGATGAAAGTCAGTACGACCTTGATATTTATGATGAAAATATTTCAGACATCAATGAGCGTATCGGAGAAATTTCAAGACAAAAGAAAATAAAAGAAGAAGAGTTTGATTCAGACAAGAAACCAGAACTCATAGAACAGATAGAGAATAAATATATTCCGTTAATTGAGAAAAAGCAGAAAGAAATCGAGCAGAATGAACAGATTCTTCTAGACACACAGAATCAGTTGGAAAATGCAAATCAGGAAATAGAAGAACAATATGAAAAATATCTTACAAAGAGTTTGACAAATAGAGCAAGTATTGAAAAGATGATTGCATTTATCGACTCTGGTGAGGCCGAAAATATTTCACAGGCGTTGAATCTTGTAAAAAAATAGAAAAAAATGTTGGTAAATTTTTGGAATATTGGAATATGATTCGACATAATATACTCCCCACTCTATGATAAGATATAACAAACTAATAAATAGTTGATAAGGTTATATTATAGAGAGGGGAGTTATTCATTGATAGAAGTAGTTTATCAGGGAAGGAAGATGGAAATATCTGATGATGATTTCAGATTGCCAAAAAATGTGAGACAAATTGGAGATGCACAGGAAGAATCAAGAGTGATTTATATAGAAGATTTTGTTATGTCGTATGTAAAACACTTTAACTGCAATGATTACCGATATGGAGTATTGCTGGGAAATATCAAGAGAAAAGATGATAAAACTTATGTGTTTATTCAGGGAGCAGTTCGTGCGAAACCGGCATTGGATAATGAGATTATCTTTGATGAGGAAGTATGGTCTGATATTTATGAAAATGTAAAGACCTATTTTGAGAAGGTAGAAGTGATTGGATGGTTTTTATCTACTCCGGGCATATTATCGGGGGATATGGAGCGAATCAAAAAAATTCATTTGGACCATTTTGCAGGAAATGATAAGGTGTGTTTTTTGATTGACCGAATTGAATGTGAGGATACGTTTTTTGCGTATGAAGACGGAGACATGAAAAAGTGTGGGGGACACTATATTTATTATGAAAAAAATGAGGACATGCAGTCGTATATGATTATGAATGAGGAGAAGGGTATGGAAAATGAACAGGGAATTAATGCACAGGTTCACAAGATTATCTATAAGGAGCCAGAAAAAAAATCAAAGCCGAAAAAGAAAAAAGTAACTCGAAAAATACCAACGTTCAGATATTCGACATCAACAGTTATGGCAGCAGCTATCTTATTTGGAGCTGTGGCGATTATGAACGCATCGGGGCAGATTCGAGATTTGAAAGGTGAAGTACATAAAATGGCAAATAAAAATTATGCCTCAAATTTTTATGATACAAATCAAAATCCAGAGATTGTAGATGTTGCCTCTCAGGTGACAACCATATGGGATAGTGGTGTGGCAACAAAGGAGACGACAACTGCGGTGCCGGAATCCACAGAGGCACAGACAACGGTTGAGCAGGAACAACAGACAAGCCAGCCATCAGAACAGCCATCTTCTGAGGTTCAGGAATCACAAACTGTACAGGAAGAGCCTACTGCTGATGTGGAAACGACACATAAGGTTTATAAAGTTCAGCAGGGAGATTCTCTTTATTCTATTAGCAAAAAAGTTTATGGAGATATTGACAGAATCGATGATATTAAGGATGCTAATGGAATGGACGTAGATAATGATAATCTTGCGGAAGGACAAACTCTCATACTTCCATAATAAAATATTGTGTGATATACTAAAAGTTACCAAATAAAAAACGAAAGGAAAAATCGATGGAAAACAAATTTTTCTTTTATATATGGAGAAAAAAGAAAATAGTGATTCCTATTGCCACAATTATAGCAATTATTATTATAGGGATTCTATTAGTAAATTTAGAAAAAAACAGAGCATATGATACATATCGGGTAATTTCCAGTGTGGATTCAAATGATGATGGAACATTTCATTATTTTAAATATAAAGATGGAGTTGTCAGATATAATCCAGAGGGATTATCTTATTATGCAGGTGGGAAAGAAATCTTTAACAAGGCATTTCAGATGACAGCTCCGGTAATAGACGTAAATGGAGATTATATTGTTTTTGGAGACAGAAATACGACCAATATCAGTCTGTTTGACGGAGAAGGAAAGGAGTACAATATTACAGCTACATGTGCAGTTGTAGGTGTTACTGTTTCTAAAAAAGGAGTTGTGGCAGCAATATTAGATGATGGAACAGCAAACTATATTGAGTTATATGACAAAGAAGGAGTTCGCCTTGTAAGTGGAAGAACAGTTGTAGAAGGTGACGGCTATCCGGTTTCCATTGCTATTTCTGATGACTCGGAAAAGCTGATAGCTTCTTATCTTGCCGTATCAGAAGGAAAGGCACATTCTAAGGTCGTTTTTTATAATTATTCTTCTGTGGGAGAGAATGAAGTTGACAGGGTTGTCGGTGGATTTAACCAGTATGAAGATACGCTTGTCCCAAAAGTGAAATTTATAAATAATACAACTGCTGTAGCAATTGGAGATGAAATGTTTTCTATATATAGTATTGATGAAAAACCAGAATTAATCTATGAAGATAAAGTTACAGAAAAAATTGAAAAGGTATTTTACAGTACAGAGTATATTGGAATGGTATTGAAAGATTCGCAAAAAGCAGGAAATTATATTATAAAAGTATATAACCAGAATGGAAAAATGGTTTGCAATAAAAATACGGATTTTGCCATAGAAGGAATAAGATTTGCCGGAAATAATGTTGTTGTTTTTAATAATGCAATATGTCAGATGTATTCGTTTCGAGGAAAGAACCGATTTAATAATAGTTTTGATGCGAGAATTATAGATATTCAGCCAATCAGTGACAAACAATATATTGCCATTATTGAAGGAAAAATTGAAGAGATAAAACTAAAGTAAAAAGAGGAAGATATGGAAATACTATTAATATTACTTGTTGTAGCAGTGATTGCAACAACTACACGATATGGTTATAAAAAGGGACTAATTAAAATTGCATTATCAGTGTGTATTTCTGTGATTTCATTATTTGGCTCCTTCCTATTATCCAGTCCAATGAGGAATTTTATCAGATATAATACAAACATTGAAAAAAATATCTACAGCCAGATGAAGGTTTATGTGGATACCAATATGGATTCGAGATTAGATAGCGAAACGCTTACCAAAGACGCACAGGACGAGGCAATTAAGCAATTACAACTTCCAAAGGTAATAGAAGAGCAGTTGTTAAAGAGTGATAAGGATATTTTAAAGGAAGGCATCAAAGCGAGCAGGCTCAATGAGAATATTGCAAGGGCACTCACCAATATGATTATGCAGGTGATTTGTTTTGCAATTACATTTCTGATATTTAAAGTTGGAGTGCGGGTATTGATGCAGACTCTTGGAATATTGAGTAGGCTGCCAGTAATCAAAGATGTCAATAGGATGTTAGGTGGAGCACTTGGATTTGCAGAAGGCATGATTATCGTGTGGATTTTGTGTATTGTTGTTACGGCATTGGGAGGAATACCAATGGGACAGGATATTCTTTCCACAATAAAAGGAAATGCCTTGTTAAGTTTTATTTATAACAGTAATATATTGTTAAAGATATTATTAATTTTTAAATAAAAAATACTTGACGAGAGAATTAATTTTTGATACAATATATGTCGTCAGTTAATGACAGACATATGGCGAGTTAGCCAAGTGGTAAGGCTCCGGTCTGCAACACCGTCATCACCAGTTCGAATCTGGTACTCGCCTTTAGAGACTATATGAGATTCATATAGTCTTTTTTTACGACTTAGTTCTGAATAGTCATCTTATTTTGTGCTTTTAATATAAAACGGAAAATATACAAAAGCCAAACGCCAGTATGCGATATACTGGCGTTTTGATATTTTTGGATATGGCGTAAGAAAGTGAAAATTTTAATCACATAATCCCTGAAGATAAGCAAAAAGCTTATCTTTTTTATTTTCTGGAAGTGAATTGTAAATTTTTATTAACTGTTTTGTCTGTGTATCTGTGATGACAATTTCTGGCTCAGTTTCTTCAAGTAAATCGGATATGGAAATGTTGAGACAGATACAAATTTTGTATAGATTTTTTAAAGATGGTGCAGAGTTTCTGTGTAAAATACTCGTTAATGTAGTATAGGGAACATTACTCTGCTTTGCAAAATCGTGAATAGATTTAAAATGTAATTTTGCTAAATGCGCAATTTTATTTGAAATATCTTCATATGGGTATGCCATATTATATACCCCCTTATTTAATATATAATGATTGATAAAGATTTCATAAAATTACACTTGGGGAAAAATTAGGATTCGATACGATGTCTTTCCATAATACCTCTTACACCATCAAAGAGATAAGGTTTTAGTTCCTCAATATCAACAGGCTCTGAATATAAAATGGCACTATAGCATGTGCTGCTGACAAGTTCCGTAATCATAAACAGCATAATCTCAGGATTTTTAAATTGCACATCTGTTCTGTTTGTAATTCGCGTGTAAATATTATAAAAATATAACTCATCATCATCAGTCGGATGAATCAGTGATGTTTTGAAAATCCCCCAACTGAGATTCTTTGAGATGAAAGATAGTAGAGAGGGATTGTCACATAATTGATTAATAATACTGTTTACAATGAAAATTACTTCATCAAAAATATTATTAATATCAGTTTGTGAAAGTTCATCATCTGCTTTTCGAAATAACTGTGCAGCTTTTTTGGCAATCAGCATATTTCGCAAATCATATTTATCTTTAAAATACAGATAAAAAGTTCCTTTCGCAACACCGGACTGTTGAACAATATCTGATATAGATGTTTTGTTAATTCCTTTTGATGTAAACAGAGAGAAGGCAGATTCTAACAAAGACTCTCTTTTTAGTTTTTTGTTAATTTCAAGTTTGCTCATTGTTTTTCACTTCCTTATATTAAAAGTTATTAAGAGTTGTCTGGTAAATCCCCCTATAATACGCACTTATATCATAGGTTTATTGTACTATAAATTCGTTTAAAAATAAACAAAATAGTATTGACCAGTGGTCATTTTTATGTTATATATAGTTTAACAAGAAAATGACCGTTGGTCAATATGAATTTAAAAAGGAGTGAGAATATGTTAAATCTAGGAAAGAAAATAGTTAAGTTACGTTATGTTATTCTGGCACTTAGTATCTTATTATTAATTCCATGTGGAATAACTTATTTAAATACGAGAATTAACTATGATATCCTTTCATATCTTCCTAAGAATATCGACACCATGAAGGGACAGGATATTCTCGTAGATGAATTTGGCACAGGAGCATTTTCAGTCGTTGTAGTAGACGATATGAAACAGAGTGATCTTGCAAAGCTGGAAGATAAAATTTCGAAAGTAGATCATGTTAAGGCAGTTCTTGGATATGATTCATTTAAGGAAATGTCGATTCCTATGGATGCAGTTCCAAAGAAAGTAAAAGATGCATTAGTAAATGAAAAAACAAACAGTACAATTTTTATGGTATTGTTTGATACTTCAACTTCGGCAGATGAGACGTTAGAGGGTATTGAAGAAATTAGAAGTATTACAAAAGGACAGTGCTTTTTAAGTGGTATGTCTTCTGTTGTATATGATATTGCTGAAATCAGTAAGACAGAGGCTGTTGCCTATGTCATACTCGCAGTAATCATGACAATTATTGTCCTGACACTTACGATGGATTCATTCCTGATACCAGTATTTTTCCTGATTAGTATCGGTTTTGCAATCGTATATAATCTTGGTACAAATTACATATCAGGAGAGATTTCATTTATTACACAGGCGCTGACAGCAGTATTACAGTTGGCAACGACATTGGATTATTCTATTTTCCTGTGGCACAGCTATCAAGATTACAGAGAGACTTATCCAAATGAAAAAGAGAGAGCGATGGCTCATGCAATTTCAAATACGATTGGGTCAGTTACAGGAAGTTCAACAACAACAATCGCCGGTTTCGTGGCAATGTGCTTTATGACATTTACTCTTGGTCTTGACCTCGGTGTGGTTATGGCGAAAGGTGTTGTATTTGGAGTTATTTCCTGCGTAACAATTCTTCCTTCTTTAATTCTTGTATTTGATGGAGCAATTCAGAAGACAAGACATAAAGCATTTATGCCAGACTTGGGTAAAATTGGAAAATTCGTTGCAAATAAATATGTTGTTTTTATCATTGTATTTGCCGTTGTCATGGTTCCAGCTTTATATGGATATAAGCACACAGAGGTTTACTATGACCTTGCAGGAACACTTCCGAAGAAACTGAATAGTGTTAAGGCAAATCAGAAACTGGAAAAAGATTTTAACACAGGAGCAACTCATATGATTCTTTCTAGCAGTGAGTTGTCATCAAAAGATACATCCATGATGATTGATGAAGTGGAAAAAGTAGACGGTGTAA
Source organism: uncultured Eubacteriales bacterium (assembly GCA_900321855.1). Taxonomy (GTDB): domain Bacteria; phylum Bacillota; class Clostridia; order Lachnospirales; family Lachnospiraceae; genus Bovifimicola. Next base: position 8,794 of record ONXS01000002.1, read on the forward strand.
AAACTGTATTAGGACTTGATAATATTGTTGGTCCTGCAATTCCAAAAGATGTAATTCCAAATAAATATAAGGAAGTGCTCGATAGTGGAAAATATAAACTGATTATGATTATGTCAGAATATAAGACGGCGTCCGATGAGGTTAATAATCAGGTAACAGAGATTCAGGATATTTTAAAGAAATATGATAAGAATGGAATGTTAATCGGAGAGGCTCCTTGTACAAAGGATTTGATTACGATTACAGATACTGATTTTAATACAGTTAGTGCAGTTTCTATTGTACTTGTATTTATCATTATTGCAATTGCATTAAAATCAATTTCACTTCCAGTCATTCTGGTACTGGTCATTGAGGCAGCGATTTACATCAATATGGCGATTCCGGCATATACTCATACGACATTGCCTTTCATTGCATCTATCGTAATCGGAACAATTCAGTTGGGTGCAACGGTTGACTATGCAATTCTTATGAGTAATAAATATAAGAAATTAAGAAGAAACGGAGCAGAGAAAAAAGATGCAATTATCGGAGCATTGAATGGTTCGGTTCAGTCAATTTTCGTCAGTGCGATGAGTTTCTTTGCAGCAACATTTGGTGTTGGTTTATATTCAAGTATCGATATGATTAGTTCGATTTGTATTTTGTTAGCAAGAGGTGCAATCATTAGTTTCATCATGGTTTCATTTATCTTACCGGCATTTTTCATGATATTTGATAAGGTAATTATTAACACAAGTTTAGGATTTAAACCTAAAAAAGTTCAGGAATAATTAGAAAGGATGATTATTATGCGTAAATCAATAAAAAGTGCATTGGCTATATCAATGGCAGTTCTCGTAGCAGTAGCAGGAATTGGTTATGAGTCATTATCGAAAACTGAGACTACTGTCAGAGCAGATAATACAAAAGATAAAGAGACAATCGAGAGTACAATCAATAAAAATGTAACAGCATCAACAACTGGAGAAGATAAAGAAGAAACTGTATATTTTATTTCAGATGCAAATGGTAATGTTACAAAGACTGTTGTCAGTGACTGGTTAAAGAATCGAGACGGCAGTGATAAAATTACCGATAAGTCGGATTTGAAAGATATTGAGAATGTAAAATCAGATGCAGATTATACAACAGGCAGCAATGGTGAGATTGTATGGAACGCGGATGGTGAGGATGTTTTTTATCAGGGAACTACCGATAAAGAAGCCCCAGTTGATATGAAAGTTACTTATTATTTAGATGATAAGGAAATCAAACCAGAAGATTTAGCGGGCAAGAGTGGTAAAGTAAAAATCAGATTTGATTATACAAACAAACAGAAAGCTACTTATACAGAGAGCGGAAAGAATTATGAAGTTTATGTGCCATTTACAATGATTTCAGGAATGGTGTTAGATAACGAGAAGTTCTCAAATGTTGAGATTAATTCAGGTAAAGTTGTCAATGACGGAAATCGAAGTGTTGTTATTGGTCTTGCATTTCCGGGATTAAAAGATAATTTAAATACAGAAAAGATTTCTAAGGATCTTGATAAAGAACTTGACCTTCCAGAGTATGTAGAAGTTACAGCAGATGTGAAAGATTTTTCGCTTGGCCTTACACTTACAATGGGAAGTGCAGATATGTTATCTCAGATTAATCTTGATTCTGCATCAGATAGTCTGGATGAGGTAAAGGATAAATTAAATGAGTTAGTATCAGCGACAGATCAGTTGAAAGATGGTACAGCTCAGTTAAAAGATGGTCTTGCAACTTTAAATGACAAATTTGGAACATTTGGCAGTGGAATTGGACAGTTAGTTTCTGGATTAAAACAGTTAAATGACGGAGCAGCTCAGTTAAATAGTAAGACTCCAGAACTCACAAATGGTCTTGGAACATTACTTGGCGGTGTTGACCAGATAATCGCAAAGGTAGATGGAGAGAACGGAGCTGTATCTGGTTCAAAACAGCTTGCAGATGGAGCAGCAAAAGTAGATGCCGGAATTGGTCAGTTAGTTGATAAAGTAGACGGAGAGAACGGAGCTGTATCTGGTTCAAAACAGCTTGCAGACGGAGCAGCACAGGTAGATGCCGGAGTTGGTCAGTTAATTGATAAAGTAGACGGAGAGAATGGAGCTGTATCTGGTTCGAAACAGCTTGCAGACGGAGCAGCAAAAGTAGATGCCGGAATTGGTCAGTTAATTGATAAAGTAGACGGAGAGAATGGAGCTGTATCTGGTTCAAAACAGCTTGCAGACGGAGCAGCACAGGTAGATGCCGGAGTCGGTCAGATTATTGATAAAGTGGACGGAGAGAATGGAGCTGTATCTGGTTCAAAACAGTTAGCAGACGGGGCAGCACAGGTAGATGCCGGAGTTGGTCAGTTGAGTGATAGCAGTGCAGAACTTGCAGGAGCAGTTGGTCAGCTTGCAGCGGGAGCAGGTCAGGTTAATGAAAATCTTGTGACAGCAGTAGATGGTTCAAAACAGGTTGCAGATGGTTCTCAGTCAGTTGCAACAGGTTCTCAGGCAGTTGCAGAGGGTGTTACACAGTTGACAGAGCAGATGAAGGCTACTGTAGTCGGATTACAGAATTCAATGGCTACGATGCAGTCAACAATTGCAGAAAATGAGACAAAGATTCAGCAGTGTCAGGCAGTTCTTCAGGGAGGAATCAGCCCTCAGACAGGTCAGGCATTAAGTCAGGAAGAAATCGTATATTATAATGGAAGCATTCAGCAGTTAACAGGAGCAAATACAGCATTACAGTCAGTTGTTGCACAGTTGGCAGCACAGCTTCAGGGAGTTGATCCAACAGCGATGAATGAACAGCTCACACAGTTGAAAGATGGTGCAAATCAGGTAGCAGCAGGAGCAAATCAGGTGGCAGAAGGAGCAGCTAATGTAAATACAGGACTTACACAGTTACAGCAGCAGGGAACAGCAGTTGTTGCAGGTGGTCTTGCACAGTTAGATGCAAAGGTTCCGGAACTTGTGACAGGAGTAAACCAGTTGAAAGCAGGAACATCACAGCTCAGTGGTGGTGCAGCTCAGTTACATGGTGGAATGAATGAATTAAGTCAGGCATTAAATGGACAGTTAAAACCGGGAACAGCACAGCTTAGCACAGGAGCAGCAGCACTGAATGGAGGAATGAATACACTCAGTCAGGCATTAAACGGTCAGTTAAAACCGGGAACAGCACAGCTTAGTGCAGGAGCAGCAGCACTGAATGGAGGAATGAATACACTCAGTCAGGCATTAAACGGACAGTTAAAACCGGGAACAGCACAGCTCAGTGCAGGAGCAGCAGCACTCAACGGAGGAATGAATACACTCAGTCAGGCATTAAATGGACAGTTAAAACCGGGAACAGCACAGCTTAGCGCAGGAGCAGCACAGCTTAGTTCAGGAATGGGAACACTCAGTGAGGCGTTAAATGGACAGCTCAGACCGGGAACAGCACAGCTTTACGATGGAAGTCAGGCACTCCAGTCAGGAATTTCACAGTTATACACAGGAATTCAGTCAGCAAAGAATGGTGGAGATCAGCTCTCATCAGGAACAACACAGGTTTCAGACGGTATTAAGAAACTTTATGACGGAAGTACAAAGTTAGATGATGGAATGAAACAGTATCAGGATGAGGCTGTTAGCAAATTAAAAGACTTTACAGACAACGATTTACAGGAAATCATTGACAGAGTAGATGCTACTGTCTCAGCAGCAAATGATTATACAATCTTCACAGCGGCAGCAGATAACAAGAGCACAAGTGTTAAATTTATCTATGAGACTGCAGAGATTTCAGGCGAAGATAAATAGAAGTATTCGCTAAAACAAGATACCAACAAAAATAAATTTTATATGAAAGAGGTGGTGCAACCAAGTTGCACTGCCTCTTTTTGTGTGTTATGATAACGTTAATTGTGGTGAGGAGTGTGATTGTATGGATTTTCAGGTTGGAAAAGTCGTAAAATTAAAGAAAAAACACCCATGTGGAAGTTTTGAGTGGGAAATTCTAAGAGTGGGAGCAGACTTTCGATTGGAATGTCTTGGGTGTAGACATCAGATTATGATTCCGAGAAAAACGGTTGAAAAGAGTGCGAGAGAAATTAGAGATAAAAAATAAAAAATTAGCTTGAAATATCTGGATTCTTATGTTAAAGTAGAGTTCTGTGATATATTATTACAAGTATTATCCTTGTTTCCTGCCAGACAGGAGACCAGAGACCAAAAGGAGGTAAAACACGCATGAACAAATATGAATTAGCTGTAGTTTTAAGCGTAAAACTTGAAGATGAAGAGAGAACAGCTGCACTTGAGAAGGTAAAAGAGTACATCACACGTTTTGGTGGAACAGTTACTGACGTAGAAGAGCAGGGTAAGAAGAAATTAGCTTACGAAATTCAGAAAATGAAAGAAGCTTACTACTACTTTATTAAATTCGAGTCTGATTCAGCATGCCCAGCACAGGTTGAGCAGCAGGTTCGTATCATGGAGCCAGTTATCAGATTCTTATGTGTTAGAGATGACGCAGAATAATTGATATATTAGTACAGAAGATATAACAAAAGATATAAAAGAAAGAGGCGATTGTATGAATAAAGTCATATTAATGGGTAGATTAACAAGAGATCCGGAAATCAGATATTCACAGGGTGACAGTGCTATGGCAATTGCAAGATTTTCTCTTGCTGTTGACAGAAGATTCGCTAAGAATAGCAGTGATGGACAGACAGCAGATTTTATTAACTGTGTAGCATTTTCAAAGACAGCAGAGTTTATTGAGAAGTATACTCACAAAGGAACAAAACTTGTTGTTGAAGGAAGAATTCAGACAGGAAGCTATACAAACAAAGACGGTAATAAAGTTTACACAACAGATGTTATTGTTGAGAATACAGAATTTGCTGAAAGTAAAGCATCAGCTGCAAATTCGGGATATGCAGTACCGGAGAATGCAGAAGGGACAGCTCCGGCAAAGCCTGAAGGTAAACCAGGTGAGGGATTTATGAATGTTGCAGACGGTTTGGATGATGAAGGATTACCATTTTAAATAAAGGAGGGCCTACAATGCCATTTAATAAGAATGAAAAAGGCGACAGAAGTGATTCTCCAATGAAGAGAAGAGGCGGACGCAGAAGAAAGAAAGTCTGCGTATTCTGTGGCAAAGAGAATAACGAAATCAATTATAAAGATGTAGCTAAATTAAGAAAATATGTATCTGAGAGAGGAAAAATCCTTCCTAGAAGAATCACAGGAAACTGTGCAAAGCATCAGAGAGCTCTTACAGGAGCAATCAAACGTGCAAGACATATTGCTTTAATGCCATATACATTAGATTAATTATGATTATAAGACCAGTAGATTTTTCTGCTGGTCTTTTTTGTACATTTGTTTTTTATATAAATAGCTTGCTTTTCTTGTAAAATCAAGCTATCATAAAATAAATTAGAAGTATCGTGGAACAGATGCTTTGAAATAAATTTTGACAGATGAAGAAAGGTGTAAATTATGGCTAAATCAAATAAGAATATGGACAAAGCAAAAGAAAAGGCTATGGAAGGTAAGAAAAAAGTCGGTGGATTTTTTGGCGAATTTAAAGAGTTTGCATTAAAAGGCAATGTAATGTCTATGGCAGTCGGTGTTTTAATTGGAGGCGCTTTTTCGGGTGTTGTCACATCACTGACAGAAAATATTATCAATCCGCTGATTAACAGTGTTGGAAATGCAAATATTGATGAGAATACAAAAGGTCTTGTTGTAAAAATCATGAATGGCCAGACACTTAATTTTGGAGTGTTTATTGCAGATGTAATTAATTTCCTGATTATGGCATTTATTGTATTCTTACTTGTGAAAGGTATGAATAAGCTACTCACAATTGGCAAAAAAGAGGAAGAGGAAGCTGCACCAGATACAAAAGAGTGTCCTTATTGTATGAGTAAAATTCCTGTTGCGGCAATCAAATGTCCAAATTGTACCAGTGATTTAAAAAAATAGAAAATTTTTCCCGAAAGGCAGATTACAGAATGATTCGGTAATCTGTCTTTTTTATTCTGTGGGAGCTTTCATATGCTTTGATAAGTTCCTTGTGATTGTAATAAACGGTATCCTGTGGTATAATGTATCTTAAGGTTGCGTTATTTGGAAACGCAGAAAGTGGGGCATTATATGTCTGAATTAAAAGAGGAAATAACGAAAAAAACAAATGAGATAACGCTGGAGGAGAAAAACAAAAGGAATTATGACAGTGTCAATTATAGTCTTATGCACAGCAGATTGAGAGGGCATACGGCTTTATACTTGAAGATTCCAATGTATTTTTCTCTGATTTTTTTGCCAATCATTGCATGGATGTGGACAAAAGATGAGAATTTGGCAATCGTGATAGGATTGTGTTTTATTTTGTATGTAATTTTAACAGTCAGTTTATATTTTTATGAAAAAAATAAGTATATTCGTGAATTGGTTGATTTTGCATCGGATTATTCACAGGTACAAAAACAGTTAATTAAGGGAATTGAATTGCCATATGGACTGATTGACCGAGATGGCAGACTTTTGTGGAGCAATCAGTCGCTTACGAATTTAAAGAAAAATTCTACTTCTAAGAATATAGAAGAGATTTTTCCTGATATAAAGCTGAGAGGATTGAATTTTGATGAGAAGGAAGGAAGACCTTCAGCAAATATTAATGTCAACTCACAATTTTACCGAGTGGATTTTGTGAAAATTCCGTTGGAGACACAGTTTACACGTGCAGGTGTGGAAATTGGGAAAAAGACACCGGATGTCAATGAAGAGGAAGCGGATTTAGAAAGTGTTGATAAGGATGAAGAATATCTGATTGCAATCTATCTGTTTGATGAAACTGAGACAAAAAGACTTGCAAAAGAAAATTATGATCAGAAAATGGTTGCAGGTCTTATTTACCTTGATAATTATGATGATGCGCTTGACAGCGTGGAAGATGTCAGAAAATCACTGCTGATTGCATTGATTGACAGAAGTATCAATAAGTTTTTTGCACAGTATAATGCGGTTGTCAGAAAATTGGAAAAAGATAAGTATTTTATTGTAATGAAACAGAAACATATTTCGGCGCTGCAGAGTAATAAATTTTCGATTCTTGATGAAGTTAAGACGGTTAACATTGGCAATGAGATGGCAGTTACAGTCAGCATTGGCTTTGGTGTCAATGGTGATGAGTATACTCAGAGTTGTGATTATGCGAGAGTTGCAATTGATCTGGCACTTGGACGTGGCGGAGATCAGGCTGTTGTAAAAGACGGAGAAAAGCTTTATTTCTATGGCGGAAAATCAAAACAGGTTGAGAAAAATACAAGAGTAAAAGCAAGAGTAAAGGCACATGCACTCCGAGAACTTTTAGAGACAAAAGACAAAGTTGTCATTATGGGACACAAGATAGGAGATATTGATTCTTTGGGTTCAGCAGTGGGAATATTCCGAGCTGCACAAACAATTAATAAAAAAGCATATATTGTAATTAATGAGATTACATCGTCCATTCGACCAATGTTAGAGATTCTGACAAATGAAAGTGAATATGAGGATGTTTTTATCAACAGTGAAGATGCAATTGATATTGTGGATTCCAATACGGCGATTGTTGTGGTGGATGTCAGCCGACCAAGCTATGTAGAGTGTCCGGATATTTTATCAAAGGTAAAAGATGTTGTGATTCTAGACCATCACAGACGGAGCAGTGAAGTGATTGAAAATGCCTCACTTTCTTATATTGAACCTTATGCGTCATCTGCATCGGAGATGGTCGCGGAAATCCTTCAATATTTTTATGACGGAATTAAGATTATGCCATATGAGGCAGAGGCGATGTATGCAGGTATCATGATTGATACAAACACATTTACAAAGAATACAGGAGTTCGAACTTTTGAGGCGGCTGCATTTTTGAGAAAATGTGGTGTCGATGTCACTCATGTCAAACAGTTATTCCGAGATTCTATGGACGATTATAAGGCAAAGGCAAAGACCATTTCTTCGGCGGAGGCATTTGGAGATAAGTTTGCAATCTCTGTCTGTCCATCGGAGGGACTTGACAGTCCGACTGTTGTGGGGGCACAGGCAGCCAATGAATTGTTGAATATTAGTGGTATTAAGGCATCTTTTGTGCTCACAGAACACAATGGCAAAATTTATGTGAGTGCAAGGTCAATGGGAGACATCAGTGTTCAGCTTGTTATGGAACAACTGGGTGGTGGCGGACATCTTGACACTGCCGGAGCCCAATTGGAAAATGTATCTTTATCAGAGGCAAAAGAGTTGATTAAAGGTACGGTTTTGAAGATGTTAGAGGAAAAAGAAATATAGAGAACTATAGTTTGAAAGGAGATAAAAGATGGAAGTTATATTATTGCAGGATGTAAAATCTCTTGGTAAAAAAGGTGAGGTTGTAAAGGTAAGTGAAGGATATGCCAGAAACTTCATATTGAAGAAAAAACTTGGTATAGAGGCAACAAATTCAAATCTGAATGATTTAAAACTGCACAATGCAAATGATGCAAAAATTGCCAAAGAGAAATTAGAGGCTGCCAAAAAACTTGCAGAGGAAATTGGCAAGTTAACATTGAATATGAAGATTAAAGTTGGTGAGAATGGCAGAGTATTTGGTTCGATTTCTGCAAAAGAAATTGCTCAGGCAGCAAAAGAGCAGTTAAATCTTGAATTGGATAAGAAAAAACTGGTATTGAAAGATTCAATTAAAGCGATTGGAACACATAGTGTAAAGGTAAAACTTCATCCAGAGGTGACAGCAGAACTTACAGTTAAGGTAACAGAGGAGTAAGCAGCATGCCAGATGAAATAGAAAAGAAGAGGATAATGCCTCACAGTATTGATGCGGAGAGAGCAGTTATCGGTTCTATGATTATGGATTCAGATGCGATAGCAACTGCACATGAGTTGCTGACGAAAGACGATTTCTACGGAAAACAGTATGGTACACTCTATGAGATTATTTCTGGTATGTATGCGAGAGGCAAGGCAGTAGATTTAACAACTCTGAAAGACGAAGTTCTGACACAAAATCTGCCAGAGAGTCTCATCGATATTGATTTTCTGAAAGGTTTGTTTGATGCAGTATCAATTTCTAAAAATGTAAAAGATTATGCGAAGATTGTAAAAGAAAAATCCATTCTCAGACAGTTGATACGAACATCGCAGGATATAGCGGATAGTTGTTATTCAGGGAAAGAAGATTTAAAGACAATTTTAGAACAGTCAGAAAAGAGTATTTTTGCAATTTCTCAGAATAAGAGTGAGGGAGAATATGTCCCAATTGATCAGGTTGTAATCAATGCGATGGAGAGAATTGAAAAAGTTTCCAAAACACAGGGAACTGTTACGGGAATTCCAACGGGCTTTATTGATTTGGACTATAAGACATCGGGATTTCAGGATTCGGATTTGATTATTATTGCAGCCAGACCAGCAATGGGAAAAACGGCTTTTGAGCTAAATATCGCAGATTATATGGCTTGTAAAAAGAATCAGACAGTTGCAATTTTTAGTTTGGAAATGTCGAAAGAGCAGCTTGTAAATCGTATTCTTTCCCTTGAATCAGCAGTGGAATCGCAGAAAATAAGATCAGGAAGTGTTGATGATGGCGACTGGGAACAGTTGATTGAAGCTGCCAACACGATTGCGAAATCCAAACTGATTATTGATGATACAGGAAGTATTTCAATTGGAGAACTGAGGTCTAAGTGCAGAAAGTATAAGAGAGAATACAATCTCGGAATTATTCTCATTGACTATTTACAGCTCATGACAGCGGGCGGAAAAGTAGAGAGCAGACAGCAGGAGATTTCTGAAATTTCGCGATCTCTAAAGGCGCTTGCGAGAGAGTTAAATGTGCCAATTGTTGCACTTTCACAGTTGGGACGTGCGGTAGAGTCAAGACCGGATAAAAGACCGATGCTCTCTGATCTTCGTGAATCAGGAGCGATTGAGCAGGATGCGGATATGGTAATGTTTCTTTACAGAGATGATTACTACAATAAAGAGAGTGAGAAAAAAGGTATTTCAGAAGTTATTATTGCCAAACAGCGTAATGGTCCAATTGGAACGGTTGAACTTGCTTGGATACCAAAATATACAAAATTCGCCAATTTGGAAAGAAAAAATGATTAAAAATTGGAAATACCACATTGTTACAAGAGTGACAATGTGGTATTTTTAAGTTGTAGAGATTAATATTTAATATGAAGGGAGTTATATAAATGAGTGTAGATACAGTAGAAAAGAGATATATTATCTCAGATGCGGCAAAAATCATTGATGTGGAGTCGCATGTTCTGAGATATTGGGAAGAGGAACTGGAAATTGAAATTCCGAGAAATGAGATGCAGCACAGGTATTATACAGATTATTATATTGAACTTTTTAAGAAGGTAAAGGAACTCAAAGAGAATGGATTTCAGCTAAAAGCGATAAAAATGTTGCTGCCAGATTTGATGAGTGACAAGCCGGATTCAAATGTGGATGAATTGATTCGAAAGGTTGGAGAAACTACATTAAGTGAGAAAGAAGAGAAAACAGATGAGATTTCTCAGGTAGGTGAGATTGAATCTCAGAAGACATCTGATTTTGGAAACAAGATGGAACAGTTTCAGATGATAATATCGGAGGCGGTTTCAAGTGCGTTAAAAGAAAATACAACATCTCTTGGAAGAGATGTGAGTGATATGGTTTCAGACCATGTGATTAAGGAAATGGATTATATGTTACAGCTCAAAGAGCAAAGAGAAGAAGAGAGATTTCGAAAACTGGATGCAACAATTCGAAGTTGTCAGGTAAATAATAAGAGCAAAAAGAAGAGAGGATTGATTGGAAAATTTAAAAAATAAAAAGAGAGGCTTTGGACAAGCTTGTAAAGGTAAAAAAGTAAAACGCCAGTACCCTAAAAGGGCACTGGCGTCTTATGTACCTTATACGGATTGGTACATAAATAAATTATTCTGCAGCGATTACGCCAACTGGACATCCAGTCTCGCAAGCTCCACAGTCGATACATGCATCTGCATCGATAACATACTTATCAGATCCTTCTGAGATAGCTCCTACAGGACAAACACCTGCACAAGAACCACACATAATACAACCATCATTAATTACGCGTGCCATAGTAATATCCTCCTTCTGTCAAATAGTAACTACATTTTAATACAAAAAGTGGAACTATTCAAGTGTTTCTTCATTTATGCGGAAAAATGTTTCACAATTCGTTCACATATGATGGGGGAGATATGGCTTGCAATAAAATAAAAGCTGTTATATAATATTGAGACAAATATGAAAGACAGGAGGAAACTACGATGGCAAGAGTAGAAAAAGATATACTTATTGGCGAATTATTACAGATTAATGCAGGTGTTGTTCCAATCCTTATGGAAGCTGGGATGCACTGTGTTGGTTGTCCTGCATCTCAGGGCGAGAGCATTGAAGAGGCTGCTTTAGTTCATGGAATTAATCCAGATGAGTTAGTAGAGCAGATTAATACTTTTCTTGCTGATAAATAGGCAGATATATAAGGTAAAACGATAGCTTGCGCACGTTGCAGGCAATCTGTTTTCAAGAATAAAAATCCGTGTAAGTTGCTTTCTTACACGGATTTTTTTGTTATCGTTTGTTCAAATATCATTTGCACAAAACGAATATATTTTGATTTGTATCTTTTGATTCTCGGCTTGCAATTCGATGGAGCACTCGGAATATCTTGGATTAGATTTGTGATAGTTCTTCAAATGTCTTATTTTTTATCACAAGGTTATAGTGTTCCATCATGGAAGAAACGGAGATATTATCATATCTTGTAGAATCTCCAAATTCACATATAATATTGCAGATTTGATTGAACTCCTGATTGGAAAGAGAGTTGTTGTCAATAATCAGGTAGTAAGTATGTTCTTTTTCATAAAGGCTGCTCTTTCCATGATATTTTTCCTTGATTTTTTTTGAGAGATTAATAAGGATATTGATGTCATGGAATATAAAAACTTTATATAAAGATTCCTTTTTATCAGATGGCTGATTTTTTGAATCAATGGTGTTGTTTGATTTATTTGCCAAAGTAGCAATTGTATCATTGAAGGCTGAGAGCAAATCCAGTACATCTTTTGCGGAAGGATTGTGAGTTTTGTTGGATATAGCCTCGTCTAAATCACTCTGACTTGGAGTGAAACTAGAAAATCTAGTGTCCAATTCTTCGGGGTCAGAATCTTTGGAGATAATAATTTCCAGTTCATCATCTGAAATAGGAACAGCATCAATGGATACTGGAGATGTGCTTACATCAAAGTTAAACTCTTTCAATGCGATGTCAGAAATCTCCTGAAATAAATCCTTTACTGGCTGAGAACCATAAGTTAAGCTGGAAAGATTTAAATTTCTGCTATCTAAATCCTCTTTATTTAATAAAAAACGAACTTGATTGTTATTTAGTTTTTCATAATTCATAAAAAAATGTAACCTCCTTGCCAAAAATTTAGTATAGATAGTATAACTTAAAATGAGACATTATGTAAAGTAAAAAAACAATAAAAACAACAAAAATAAAAAGTTGTAAAAATAAATAAAAAGTATTGCAAAAAATAAAAAGATATAGTATAGTGTATATACGATATTTGAAAGGGGTTATAAAAAATCTGAGGAGAGTGCTATACACAAAAGTAAGGGGTTATGCCCGTGTTTTTGTGTTGTGAAGGGGAAATTTGTGTATAGAGACTGTGGTGGTCAGAACTCTTAATATAAATCAGGTTCTATCGTATTTTTATTATATGATGGTATTGAAGGCATATAATATATCACAGAATTAGGATTCGGGGAGAGGTTATAAAGTTTCGTTAATATGAATAAGGAAAGAACTGTAAAACACTATACCGACAGAAGAATCTCTCTCCGGATTCTTTAAAATCTTAATGACTGGCAAATAAAATCATGTTATAATAATTTCGATATGCAAAACAGATGAGAGTAAAAATAAAGTATATAAAGTATACAAGGAGGAGAAATTATTGAAAAAACAATCAATTCCCTATATATTTGTGGCGATAGTGATTATTATAGCATTAGTGGTTATTGTTTTAGGCAACTATATAGATAAACATACACCATCGAAAAAAATGGTATCAAAGAGTGAACTTATGGAAATGTACGGATTGAACCATAATGGTGCGATTGATTCGGATAAACAGGCAGCCATTATTTTGTCAAATCATCTGATTGAAAATCAGGCAATGATAGAAGATGGGGTTGTATATTTGGAGTATCATTTTGTAAAAGACATATTAAATGATAAATTTTATTGGGATAATAATGAAAATCTTCTGTTGTACACCTTGCCGAAAGACATTGTGAAAGTCAACGTTGGAAGTAACACATATGAGGTTACAAAAACTCAGAATCAGGTAGATTATCAGATTGTTAAGACAAATGGAACCGATGTTTATATTGCGATGGAGTTTGTAAAGTTATATACAGATATGGAGGGTGATTATTATGAGAATCCATCCAGAGTTGTTATTAACAATACATGGAATACAGAGGTGGATATAGCAACTGCGAACAATTCTGTAAAACTTAGAAAGAGTCCGAAGATTAAAGCAGATATTCTTCACAGTATAAAAGATAAAACAGAAGTTACAATTACAGAGACAAAAGGAAAGTGGTCTTATGTATATACAAAAGACGGACATTTTGGATACATACAAAATTCTGATTTGAAAAACCAGACAAAGAAAACACTGACAAGTGACTTTGTATATCCGGATTACACAAGTAACCAGATGACTGGAAAAGTCAATCTTTCATGGCAGGTTGTAACAAATCAGGCAGCAAATAATCAACTTGTGGGCTTGGTAACAAATGCAAATGGATTAAATGTTGTGGCTCCACAGTGGTATAGACTTTCGGATGATGAGGGTAATATGACATCATTTGCAGATGCGAATTATGTGGCGGTGGCACATCGTATGGGTCTGAAAGTATGGGCAGTTGTAGATGATCAGTCAGAAAAATCCAATAATGCCAATGTTTTTCCATATACGTCAAAGAGGGAAAAACTAGTGAATCAGCTTGTGGCAGATGCGATTCAGTATAATATAGATGGTATTAATGTGGATTTTGAATATATTAGACCAGAAAACGCAGATGATTATATCCAGTTTATCAGAGAATTGTCAGTGAAGTGCAGAATGAATGGTATTGTATTATCTGTGGATGATAAAGTGCCAGAAGCAAGTAATGAGTATTACAATCTGAAGGCACAGGGTGAAGTGGTCGATTATGTTGTCATCATGGGATATGATGAGCATTGGGGAACAGATTCAGGAGCAGGTTCTGTTGCGTCACTTTCATGGGTAACAGATGGTATTATAAAGACAATTGCCGATGTCGATTCTTCCAAAGTTATTCTTGCGATTCCTTTTTATACGAGAATGTGGGTGGAGGATTTGTCAGGCAATCTGACAGAAGTGCAGACGATAGATATGGTAACGGCACAGACTACATTTGCAAGCTGGGGAGTAGAACCGGCATGGCTGGATGATTGCGGTCAGAATTATGCAGAATATACAGATGATGCAAATGCAAAAACTTATAGAATGTGGCTGGAAGATGCAACTTCAATTGAAAAGAAACTTTCATTGATTGGCCAATATAATCTTGGCGGAGTGGCCTCATGGAGACTTGGATTTGAGAGCAGTGATATTTGGAATACAATCATAAAATATATAAATTAAAGTAATCCCGTGTAAAATTTCTACATATGATTTATAAAAAACGATAAGTGATTTTATGAAGAAAAAATTGGAATTTTGCATGGGATTATTATTAATTTTGGCAGTGACTATGATGAATGTATTTTATAATGCGGGAATCTATGGTATTTCAGTGAAGGCAAGAGAAAAGAAAGAGGAGATAAAGGAACCAAAAACGAATGGCAAAACAGTAGTCATCGATGCGGGGCATGGCGGGTTTGATCCGGGATATGACCAGAGTAAGATGGGAATTGGAAATGTATTGGAGAAAGATATTAATCTTGCAATTTCTGTAAAATTAAAAGAGTGTCTGGAACAAAATGGATTTCGAGTGATTATGACGAGAGAGACGGACACGGATTTGGGAACTGGAGAGGGTAGAAACAGAAAAATTTCAGATATGCAGAATCGCGTAAAAAGTATTAATGAAGCACATGCAGACCTCTGTATTTGTGTTCATCAGAATAGTTATCCAACATCTGAGGTGAGAGGAGCACAGGTTTTTTATCATTCGAACTCAGAGGCGGGAAAAATTTTGGCGGGAATTTTGCAGGAAGAGATAAGAAATAGCCTCGATTCGAATAATAAGAGAAAAGAAAAAGAGGATAAAGGATATTACATATTAAGAAAAACAAATTGCCCTACAGTTATTGTAGAATGTGGATTTTTATCAAATTGGGAAGAGGCAAATCAGTTAAAAGATGAGTATTATCAGGAACGCATTGCACAGACCATTACAGAGGGCATTAAGAAATATATGACAATGCAGTAATAATAATTTAATATTCATTTTATATTTATTTTTTATAATTAGTGATATAATCGAGATTATAATAGCATAGTACAATGAGTGACAGACCGTGAGGAAAGTAAGATGGAAACAATATACAGAAAAATAGATACAGAAAATATAGATATGTCAGCAATTGAGGAGGCAACCTCAATTTTAAGAGAGGGAAATATGGTTGCATTTCCTACAGAGACTGTCTATGGACTGGGGGCAGATGCTTTAAATGCAGATGCGTCTAAAAAAATATATGCGGCAAAAGGAAGACCTTCGGATAATCCGTTGATTATTCATGTGAGTAATATTTCACAGGTTGAGAGAGTGGTAAAAGAAGTACCTAAGACAGCAAGAAAACTTATGGATACATTTTGGCCGGGGCCACTTACCATTGTATTTAAAAAGGCAGATATTGTCCCACATGGAACAACAGGAGGATTAGACACAGTGGCTGTGCGCATGCCAAATCATAAGGTTGCGTTGACTCTGATTGAGCACTCAGATATTGTAATTGCTGCACCGAGCGCAAATACATCTGGAAGACCAAGTCCGACAACAGCAAAACATGTCATGGATGATTTGAATGGCAAGATTTCTATGGTGTTAGATGGGGGACCGGTTGGGATTGGAATTGAATCCACCATTGTAGATGTTACATCCGGTGTACCAACGATTTTAAGACCAGGTTATATTAATAAAAAAATGTTGGAAGAAGTTGTAGGGCATGTTGAAATTGACAAGGCGATTCTCGGAAAACCAGACAAAAATTTAAAACCAAAGGCACCGGGAATGAAGTACAAACATTATGCACCAAAAGCCGACTTCACCATTTATGAAGGCAGCAGAGATTGTGTGGCAGAGAAAATAAATCAGGTGGCAAAAGAATATATAGAGCAGGGGTATAAAGTAGGTATTATTGCCAGTGATGAGACTGTAGATTTATATACAGTGGGAGAAATCGTTTCAATAGGAAGTAGGGAAGATGAGATTACGATTTCCAAAAATCTGTACGGAGTGCTGAGAGATTTTGACGACAAACAGGTCGATTATATTCTGGGAGAAAGTTTTGAGAGTGGAGAACTGGGACAGGCGATTATGAACCGATTGTTAAAGGCTGCCGGTTATCAGGTTGTTCAGATATAAAAAGGTGGTATTGACTACTATATATGAGGAATTGAGGCGTTTTTATGGATAGATATGGAAAACTTATTTTTGTCAGTACAGGGGGAACTTGCAGAAGTGTGCTTGCGAAAGCAATTTACAGGAAACTGGATACAGAGAATAAATTAGAAGTAGAATCCAGAGGATTTGTGGTATTATTTAATGAACCGGTTAATCCAAAGGCAGTGGCTATTGCAAAGAGCAAAGGTATTGATTTGAGTGAGGAGCAGTCAGAGGCATTGGAGGCAGAAGACTTCGGGGACGATACGATTATTCTGGTTATGACAGATTTGCTCAAAAAACAGGTATATGATAAATTTTCAAATGCGTTGAATGTATATTCGATTCGGGAATTTACAAAAGAGGCGATTGATGTGGAGAGTCCATTTGGCGGAGAACTTGTAGATTATGGTCTTGGATATGAATATTTGGAAAAACTGGTGAAAAAAGTTGATTTGATTTTAAAAGGAAGAGAAATAGAATAAATACAGGACAGGGAAGTCGATACTTTTACATGTGGAGAAAATTAGAACGTGTAGAAGAGGACTTCCTTTTTCTATGTGTATTTTATACAGTTCTGCTTTATTTTTAAGATGTGCAATGATATAATAGCAAACGAGTATAACTAAAAATAGTTACAATACTTTTATCAAAAGAATGGAGGAACTATAATGATAGCAATAGGATGCGATCACGGTGGATTTGAATTAAAACAGGAGATTATGAAACACTTACAGGATAGAAATTTAGAATACAAAGATTTTGGCTGCTACAGTACAGATTCTGTTGATTATCCAGAGTATGGAAAAGCGGTTGCCAATGCAGTTGCTGCAGGGGAGTGTGAGAGAGGAATTCTTATCTGTGGAACAGGTATTGGAATTTCTATTACAGCAAACAAGGTAAAAGGTATCCGAGCAGCACTCTGTACAGATTGTTTTATGGCAGAGGCGACAAGACTTCACAATGATGCAAATATTCTTGCACTTGGCGGACGAGTTGTTGGTGCTGGTCTTGCACTCAAGATTGTAGATACATTTCTTGATACAGAGTTCTCAAACGATGAGAGACATATCAGAAGAATTGCACAGATTGAGGACTAATGCTTGTATAAGAAAGATTTTAACGGTTCAGAACAAGTGTGGTGTGAAACGTATTGCGAATGTCCGCTTTACTGGCAGTGAATGATTGATAAAAATACAGGCGGATATAAACTTTAGTTACAAATATCTGGAGGTGCTTATGAGTGATAAGAGACAGGATTATATCACATGGGATGAGTATTTTATGGGAATTGCGCATTTATCAGCGATGAGGTCAAAAGACCCGAATACTCAGGTTGGTGCGTGTATTGTCAGTGATAAAAACAAAATATTATCTATGGGATACAATGGATTTCCGAATGGATGCTCGGATGACGATTATCCGTGGGGGAAGACGGACAATGAACTGGAGAGCAAATATTTGTACTCCACGCACAGTGAGCTCAATGCGATTTTAAATTACAGGGGCGGCAGTCTGGAGGGCTCAAAACTCTATGTGACATTATTTCCGTGCAATGAGTGTGCAAAAGCGATTATTCAGTGTGGAATTAAGGAAGTAGTGTACGATTGCGATAAATATGCTGAGACACCTTCTGTCATTGCATCTAAGAAAATGCTCGCATCGGCAGGAATTAAAATTACAAGATATGAGCAGACTGGAAGAAAAGTAGAGATTAATCTATGAAAAAAGGATTTGGAAAACAGGTATATATGAACCTTGCGCTGATTTCACAGTTTGCACTGAGTATGATGGTGCCGACATTTCTGATGTTGGGAATAGGATTGTTGATTGAAAAAAAGACAGGTTGGTTTGTGGCGATTCCGGCACTGGTGCTCGGAATGTTAGCTGGCTTTCGCAATATGTATATACTTGGGATGAAAGCCAATCGCAAGTCAGAGCATCAGGACCGAATGAAAGAGGAGCAAAAGATTTTAGATGAAGCAGCGAAAAAGTGGGATGCAGATAAACGGGATAAAAATTAGTGACACAGGTGTACGGCTACTACTTGGAGATATTATGTTTTATGTCGTAGGTCAGATTTTTGTTCTGATTTTTGCCAGAAGAAAAATTTATGTATCCATTGGATTTGTCATAGGAGTTCTGCTGTCTGTCTATATGACAGTCAACATGATAATATCATCTATAAAAGTTGTACATTATGATGAGCACAGTGCAGTGAAACGGATGAGAATCATGGCAGTTACAAGGGATTTGGTTGTATTTGCAGGACTGGTTTTTGTGGGAATCACAGATGTTGGAGATATTCTGGCAGCAGTGGCAGGTATATTTGCACTGAAAATATCTGCTTATGCGAATGTTTTAATAGAAAAGATATTTTTTGACACAGATAATCAGGAAAATACTTCTGGGATAGATGCGGATTGCTAATGGACGCTTTACAATGACAGTATTTCTTGACTATTTGCCAAAAATATTGTATAAATAATAAATAAATTGACCAATGGTCATTTTATATAAAAAAGAAAGGAAAAGGATGGTGAAATTGTGGGAAACGGGCTGGTAAACAGTTTGCTCAGTAATACGAGCTATACGTTGTTAGAGGCATCAGCAGACGCACAGGAGAGCAGTGGCGGATTTATGATACAGTTGTTAAAACCGGTGAAAATTGGCAGCACGACTGTATATATTACAACGACACATGTGTGTCTGATGATTGTGGCACTGGTTCTGATGATATTTGCCCTTGTGGTCAATTACAAGGTAAAACACGCAGACCCTTATGAGACACCAAAGGGACTGCTCAATATCGTGGAACTTATGGTAGAAGCAATTGACAACATGGTAGCCGGTATTATGGGAACAAATGCAAAGAAGTTTGTAAATTACATTGGTGTGTTATTTATGTTTGTTCTTCTCAGCAATATTTCCGGATTGTTTGGACTTAGACCACCAACAGCAGATTACGGAATTACATTGCCATTGGGACTGATAACATTTGTACTCATCCATTACAACGGCATTAAGGTAAATAAGACAAAGCATTTTACCGACTTATTTCAGCCAATTTGGTTTTTATTTCCAATTAACCTGATTGGTGAATTTGCAGTACCGTTATCTCTATCTCTTCGTCTTTTTGGTAACGTCATGTCAGGTACCGTACTGATGGGACTGATTTATGAGTTAGTCAGACCGTTTGCAGTTGGCTGGCCGGCATTATTGCACATATATTTCGATATATTCTCGGGATGTATTCAGGCATATGTAATCTGTATGCTTACCATGGTCTATATTAACGATAAGATAGGAGAATGATGACATACTGAGAATTTTTATAAGAGCAAGATAAGGAATACTTGTGGAGCGAACCACAGAGAGCAGATGCCATTTTAACGCGAACAAGTTCGCAGGCATCTGCGTAGGTGATAGGGAATTCGTCTGCTATTGCAGACACCTTATCAGATAGAGTGAGAGCGTTTCGTGGAACAAGTATCTATATCTGGCGGAGTAAAAAAAATCAGTATATGTAACTCGAAAACAACAAAATTAAAATTTAAAAAATATTGGAGGTCAATTATGAGTGGACAGGATTTTATTAGTGGAATGTCAGCAGTAGGTGCTGGTATCGCAATGATTGCAGGTTTAGGACCTGGTATTGGACAGGGTATCGCAGCAGGTCATGCAGCAGCTGCTGTAGGACGTAATCCGGGAGCAAAGTCAGATATTACATCTACTATGTTACTTGGTCAGGCCGTAGCAGAGACAACAGGTCTTTACGGATTTGCGGTAGCTATCATTTTGATGTTTGTTAAGCCTTTCAAATAAGGTACGCCAAAACAACTATAAAAGAAGTGTAGAAAGGAGGCGTAACCTTGTTTGGTGAAAGACTATTTGGATTAGATGCTCAGACGTTATTTGATGCAGGTGTATTACTTGTCACAATGTTTGTATTATTTTTGTTTTTATCTTATTTTTTATTCAATCCTGTGAGGGATATGTTAAATAAGAGAAAAGAGAGAATTAAAGGCGAACTTGAGCAGGCGAGCAAAGATAAAGAAGATGCAGCAAAGTTAAAAGAAGAATATGAGGCAAAACTGAAAAATGTTGACAAAGAGTCTCAGGAAATTTTAAGCAGCGCCAGAGCGAAGGCACTCAAAAACCAAGACAAGATTATTGATGATGCCAAAACTGAGGCAGGCAGAATTATCGATCATGCAAAACATGAGGGCGAACTTGAGAAACTCAAGGTTGCTGATGATGTGAAGAAAGAGATTGTAAGTGTTGCAACAGCAATGGCAGGAAAAGTGGCAGCAGCATCGATTGATGAGGCAAAACAGCAGGAATTAATTGATGAAACTTTGAAAGAAATGGGTGAGGATACATGGCTAAGCTAGTCTATCAGACATATGGTGATGCTTTGTTCCAGCTTGCAGTGGAGGAAAATAAGGTTGATGAATTATTTTCCGAGACAAAAGCAATGAAAGAGATTTTTGAGGAAAATGAAGAACTTTTAAAATTACTCACAAATCCCAAAATTGACAAACAGGAAAAACTCAATATTGTTGAAAATATTTTTTCTGGCAGGGCATCAAAAGATCTGGTTGGTTTTTTGAAAGTAATCATTACAAAAGACAGACAGAGATATGTAATCGGAATTTTTGATTATTTTATCGCTGCAGCAAAAGAATATAAGAAAATTGGAGTTGTCTATGTGACAACTGCTATTCCACTTGATGATATAGGTAGAGAAAAAGTGGTAAAGAAATTGCTTGAAACAACGAAGTATGAAGAATTAGAAATGAATTATTCCGTTGATGCAGAAATTATCGGAGGCATGATTATTCGAATCGGAGACAGAGTTGTAGACAGCACAATTCGGACAAAAATAACAAAATTGTCCAAACAATTATAAACGCGCGTTGGCGTGAGAAAGAAGGTGGACATTCCTATGAATTTAAAACCGGAAGAAATCAGTTCTGTGATTAAAGAGCAGATACAGAAATATTCTGCCGAGTTAGATGTTTCAAATATAGGTACAGTTATTCAGGTAGCGGATGGTATCGCACGTATTCATGGTCTGGAACAGGCAATGCAGGGCGAACTGTTGGAATTTCCTGGTGAAGTATACGGAATGGTCCTTAACTTAGAGGAGGACAATGTTGGTGCCGTATTGCTCGGCAGCCAGAAAAACATTAATGAAGGCGATACAGTAAAGTCAACAGGAAGAGTTGTTGAGGTTCCTGTTGGAGACGAGATGCTCGGAAGAGTTGTAAATGCCTTAGGTCAGCCTATAGATGGAAAAGGACCTATCAATACAGATAAGAGAAGACAGATTGAGAGGGTGGCATCGGGTGTTATTTCGAGAAAATCCGTTGATACACCACTTCAGACTGGTATCAAAGCAATTGATGCGATGGTTCCAATTGGAAGAGGACAGAGAGAGCTGATTATCGGAGATCGTCAGACAGGTAAAACAGCAATTGCAATCGATACAATCATCAACCAAAAAGGTCAGGGTGTAAAATGTATCTATGTTGCAATCGGTCAGAAAGCATCTACTGTAGCAAACATTGTAAAAACATTAGAAGAATACGGTGCAATGGCATATACAACCGTTGTTGTATCGACAGCCAGTGATTTAGCACCATTGCAGTATATCGCACCGTATTCCGGCTGTGCGATTGGTGAAGAGTGGATGGAGAACGGGGAGGACGTATTAATCGTATATGATGACTTGTCAAAGCATGCGACTGCATATCGTACACTTTCCTTACTTCTCAAAAGACCACCGGGACGTGAGGCTTACCCTGGTGATGTATTCTATCTTCATTCAAGATTGCTTGAGAGAGCAGCGAGATTATCGGATGAACTGGGTGGAGGTTCCCTCACAGCACTTCCAATCATTGAGACTCAGGCGGGAGATGTATCTGCATACATTCCAACAAATGTAATTTCAATTACAGATGGACAGATTTACTTAGAGACAGAGATGTTCAACTCAGGATTTAGACCAGCCGTAAACGCAGGTCTTTCCGTATCACGAGTTGGTGGTGCCGCTCAGATTAAGGCAATCAAGAAACTTGCTGCTCCTATCCGTGTAGAGCTTGCACAGTACAGAGAGCTTGCAGCATTTTCACAGTTCGGTTCCGAGCTTGATGCGGATACGAAAGAGAAACTTTCACAAGGTGAGAGAATCAAGGAAATGTTAAAACAGGATCAGTACAAGACAATGCCTGTTGAGTATCAGGTAATCATCATTTATGCGGCAACAAAGAAATATCTCTTGGACGTAGAGGTTGCAGATATTCTGACATTTGAGGCAGAATTATTTGAATTTATTGATACGAAATATCCTGAAATTCCTCAGAGCATCAAAGAGACAAAAGAACTCACAGAGGATACAGAAACATTATTAAAGCAGGCAATTGAAGAATATAAGAGTGCCAGATAAGCGGGGTGATATGATATGCCATCTATGAGAGATATACAGAGACGTAAAGTCAGTGTAGAGAGCACAGAACAGATCACGAAAGCTATGAAGTTAGTTGCCACTGTAAAATTGCAGAAAGCAAAGCAGCGCGCAGAAGAGGCAAAACCTTACTTTGATAAAATGTATGAGACTGTTTCATCCATTCTTGCGAGAACTGGAGATGTGGAACATAAATATCTAAAACCGAGCGAGAGTAAGAAAAAGGCAGTGATTGTCATTACCGGTAACAGAGGACTTGCCGGAGGATATAACAACAATATCACTAATCTTCTGACAAAAAGCGAAGACTTTAAATCAGAGGACGTGATTGTCTATAATCTCGGTAAAAAGGGAAAAGAGACGTTGTCGAGATTTGGTTATGACATCAGAGAAGATTACTCTGAGGTTATCAATAACCCAATGTATCGAGATGCAATGGAAATCAGCGACAGAGTGCTGGAAGATTTTGAAAATGGGGAATTTGGAGAACTCTATATCGCATATACGGTATTTAAAAACACAGTTTCCCACATTCCAACGATGTTAAAAATTCTTCCGGTATCAAAGGAAGACAGTTTATCAGAAGAGGACAGGCTTGCATTGATGAATTATGAGCCTGATGAGGATGATGCCTTATCATTAATTGTTCCAAAATATGTGACGAGCATCATATATGGAGGAATTCTTGAGTCGGTTGCCAGTGAAAATGGAGCCAGAATGTCAGCAATGGATTCGGCTACAAGCAATGCAGACGAGATGATTAAAGATCTGGGATTACTTTATAACAGAGCAAGACAGAGTTCTATCACACAGGAACTTACAGAAATTATTGCTGGTGCCGAGGCAATCAGCTAAAAATTAAAATAAAGTTTGGATTCACAGAATTTTATATGGAAGTAGAATTTTAGCAGATTAGGAATAAAATACTGTGAATCAGTATGATAAAAATAGAAACAGGAGGTAGACATGGCAGACAAGGAAAGATGTGTAGGTAAAATTACACAGATTATTGGTGCCGTACTAGATATTAAGTTTAGTGCAGGAAACCTTCCAGAAATCCATGATGCGATTAATATCGAGAGAAAAGAAGGCGGAAAACTTGTAGTTGAAGTATCGCAGCATCTCGGTGATGAGACAGTTCGCTGTATCGCTATGGGTCCTACAGACGGACTTGTGCGTGGAATGGAAGCAGTTGCCACAGGAGCGCCAATTTCAGTTCCAGTTGGAGAGAAAACACTTGGAAGAATGTTCAATGTCTTAGGTGACCCAATCGATAATGTGGAGCCACCAAAGGACGTAGATTATCTTCCAATTCATAGAAAAGCACCAGAGTTTGCAGAGCAGTCAACAGAGACACAGATTTTGGAGACTGGTATCAAGGTTGTAGACTTACTTTGCCCTTACCAGAAAGGTGGTAAAATCGGTCTGTTCGGTGGTGCAGGAGTAGGAAAAACAGTTCTTATTCAGGAGTTAATCCGAAATATTGCAACAGAGCACGGTGGATATTCGGTATTCACAGGTGTAGGTGAGCGTACAAGAGAGGGAAATGACCTCTATTATGAAATGAAAGAATCCGGAGTTATCGACAAGACAACAATGGTATTCGGTCAGATGAATGAGCCACCTGGAGCAAGAATGAGAGTAGGCCTTACCGGACTTACTATGGCTGAGTATTTCAGAGATCAGGGTGGAAAAGATGTTCTTTTGTTTATTGACAACATTTTCCGTTTCACACAGGCTGGTTCTGAGGTTTCGGCATTGCTTGGACGTATGCCGTCAGCCGTTGGTTATCAGCCAACTTTACAGACAGAGATGGGTGCATTACAGGAGCGAATTACTTCAACAAAGAATGGTTCAATCACATCAGTTCAGGCAGTCTATGTACCAGCCGATGATTTGACAGACCCAGCTCCAGCGACAACATTTGCACATTTGGATGCGACAACCGTATTATCAAGATCAATCGTAGAACTTGGTATTTACCCAGCCGTAGACCCACTTGAGTCGACATCGAGAATTCTAGACCCTAAGGTAGTGGGTGAGGAGCACTATAGAGTAGCCAGAGGAGTTCAGGAAATTTTACAGAAGTACAAAGAGTTGCAGGATATTATTGCAATTCTTGGTATGGACGAGCTCTCAGAGGCAGATAAATTAGTTGTGGCAAGAGCGAGAAAGGTACAGAGATTCTTATCTCAGCCGTTCAACGTAGCTATGCAGTTTACAGGTGTACCGGGAAAATATGTTCCACTCAGCGAGACAGTTCGAAGTTTTGCAGAAATTTTAGACGGAAAACATGACAACATTCCAGAGAGCTATTTCTTAAATGCAGGCTCTATCGATGATGTTGTAGAAAAATACAACAACGCACAGGCAAATTAGTGCCGTGAGGGAATGGAGGCAGCATGATCGAAGTTGAAATTATTACTCCAGACAGAGTATTTTATACAGGAAAAGTGTCATTTATTGAGATGACAACAACAGAGGGTGAGATTGGAGTGTTTGAAAAACACGTTCCAACCACCTGTATTCTGGCTCCCGGTATTGTCAGACTTTACGAGGACGAAAATCATCAGGATGAGCCAAAAAAAGCAGTTGTGCATGCCGGATTTGTAGAAATTCTTCCAGACAGAGTTCGACTTATGGCAGAGATTGCCGAGTGGCCGGACGAAATCGACAAGAACAGAGCAGAAGAGGCGAGAATTCGTGCGGAGAGACGTATTGAGGAGAACGAGGAAGGAATCGATATGGATCGAGCAGAACTTGCACTCAAGCGAGCAGTGGCGAGATTGGCTGCGACAAAATAAATATATATAGAAACGATAAAGGTTTTATCGAAATGGCGCTCAGGGGTCATATGTTTGTCAGGTGGACTGTAAAAAGTCCGCTCCGCAAATATATGACCCCTGAACTGTGTATGGAAGATGCTGCGATGATATTTGATGGACAGCGTTTCAATTGACAGAATAGGCTGGTATACAAAAAAATAATTTTACCCACTTGACAATACCACAAACATAGTGTACTATATAGCTAGTACAGAGGTACACCGATAAACGGGAGCCTATTTTATATTAGAAGACAGATATGGAAGGAGGCGCTTATGGAATTTAAATCCAGTATCCCTATTTACCAACAGGTAATTGAAGAAATCAAGAAAGAGATGGTTTCTGGTCGTTTGAAACCAGGGGATAAACTTCCGTCATCCAGAGAACTGGCTATAAAATATGCCATCAATCCGAACACTGCGGCAAGAGTTTACAGTGAGATGGAGAGTATGGGATTATCGTATACGAAACGAGGAATTGGAACATTTGTAGTGGAGAATACGGAAGTAATCAGAGATTTGAAAGAGGAGATAATTGAGAGGCAGTTTAAAGAGCTGGATGAGCAGTTGTCAATGTTAGGTTATCGACCAGAAGAGATTGTGGATATGCTCAGAAATTATTATGAGATGAATGGAAAATAGCACAAGGAAATCATTTTTGACAAGAATGATTACAAGATGTAATCAGGGACAATATGAAGGAGGATTATTATGATTAAATGTGAACACTTGGTAAAGAAATATATTACCACAACAGCAATTGATGATTTATCGATTGAGATTAAGCCAGGCCATATTTATGCGTTGCTTGGACCAAACGGCAGCGGAAAATCGACACTGATGAAGATGATAGGAGGACTTGCAAAGCCAAGTAAAGGTGTGATTACCTTAAATGGAGAGCCGCTTACCTATAAGGCAAAGGCACATATCGCATATATGCCAACGGAAGTTTTCTATTTTGGATACATGAATTGCAAACAGGTTGGAAAGTATTATGCGGATTTCTTTTATGATTTTGATTATGAGAAATATATGAGACTTTTAAAAGAGATGAATCTCAATCCGGACCAGAAAGTAAAATCAATGTCAACAGGTATGGCAGCAAAGTTAAAAATTGCAGCAACACTTTCAAGAAACAGTGCAGTAATTATGTTAGATGAGCCGCTTAATGGTATTGACATCATTGCAAGAGAAGTCATTATCAATACAATTATTAATAATATTTCCGATGAAACAGCAGTTGTGATGTCCAGCCATTTGGTAGATGAACTTGAGAAAGTAATTGACCACGCAATTTTTATCAAAGACGGACAGTGTGTTCTTCAGGGAGATGCAGAGGAACTCAGAGAGTCGCAGGGAATGTCAATCGTAGATATGTATAAGAAGATTTACGCATATAGTTAGGAGGAATGAATTATGTTTAAAATGTTAAAATATGAGTACCGCCGTGGAATCTTTTCATTATTTGTAATATTTGCAGCATTTTTGGTGGAGGAGGCATTTTTTCTCTGGGCAACATACTCTCATGAAGAGAATTATATAGGATTGTCTATGGGG
This sequence comes from uncultured Eubacteriales bacterium, assembly GCA_900321855.1. Taxonomy (GTDB): domain Bacteria; phylum Bacillota; class Clostridia; order Lachnospirales; family Lachnospiraceae; genus Bovifimicola. The sequence goes on from ONXS01000002.1 coordinate 36,377, forward strand.
TTGTATTTTATGCTTTCATTCGCATGCTATGTGTTTGTACTAATCAGAGGAGTATATATCTTCAATCATGATTTGAAGAACAAGGATGGTTATATGGTATTTATGACACCGATTTCAAGTTATCAAATTGTCGGTGCAAAGTTACTCTGTACTTTACTTACAGGAGTTACGCTATTAGTTATGATTGTGGGATTTGCAATTGCAAATTTCCAAATTTTACTCACAGAATATAATTTAAAGAGCATCCTCGATATGCTCAAGCAGATGATAGAGGTTAGCGGAACAGAAGGAATCAAGAATGCATTACTTGAGATACTTTCGCTGCTGATAGTATTTTTAATCAGTTTCTTTTTGATGATTACAGTTGCATATTTTTCAACAGCACTCAGTGCAACTTTATTACAGAATAAAAAAGGAAAGACACTAATTAGTATTTTAATATTTATTATGATTTATGCAATTATTATATTTGTGGCAGATAAGATTTCTGATTTGAACAGCAATCAGATACAGGTTGCGAGTGATATATTATTCAAGAACTTACCACTTTTGGGCTTTTATCTGGTATCTACTATTGTTGCTTATATTGGAACATCAGAATTGCTTGACAAGAAGATAAGTTTGTAAAATATGAGGTCACGCCTCCAAATGAAATGCCCAGTCTCTAGAAAAAAGAGACTGGGCATTTTGCATAAAAAATATTGAGAAATGAAAGGCTGTATAGTAAAATATACTATATAGAATAGTCTGTAAAATATGAAATGGAGGAATGATTATGGATAAGAATATCACGAAAAAAATATGGTCTATATTTTTGGTATTTGCAATGATTTTCGGTCTGGGTACAGGTTTTGTAAGTAATCAGACGATAGCAAACGCAAGTCAGACGGGAGTTACTTATACAACTCATGTGCAGAAAAAAGGCTGGATGAGTTGGGTGCAGGATGGGGCGATGAGCGGAACAAGTGGTCAGTCACTGAGACTGGAGGCTTTTAAGCTGAAGTTAAAAAATGCTGAGTATGAAGGAGATATTGAGTACAGAGCTTTTTGTCAGACTTATGGCTGGCTGAGCTGGAAGAAAAACGGAGAGTTGGCTGGAACCAGTGGTGAGGGGAAACGAATGGAGTCCATTCAGATTCGCCTGACAGGAGAAATTGCACAACGCTATGATATTTATTACAGAGTTCATGCGCAGTCTTATGGCTGGCTGGGCTGGGCAAAAAATGGTGAAAGAGCAGGTACTTCAGATTATGCCAAGAGATTAGAGGCAATCGAGGTAGAACTGATGCCAAAAGATGTTTATGTACAAAATTATGGAGTAAAATCTTATATCTATCCTCGCATACAGTATAGAACTCATGTACAGAAAATTGGATGGCAGAATTATGTCAAAGAGGGAGAAACAAGTGGAACCAGTGGTCAGGCAAAAAGGCTGGAAGGTATCAACATTGCATTGACACATCAGCAGTATACAGGAGATATTACTTATCGAACTCATGTACAGACTTATGGCTGGCAGGGTTGGAAATCAAATGGAGCAATGAGTGGAACCAGTGGTCAGGCAAAGAGATTAGAGGCAATTGAGATAAAACTTACTGGTGAGATGGAAAAGCATTATGACATTTACTATCGTGTCCATGCACAGAAATTTGGCTGGATGGGCTGGGCAAAGAACGGAGAATCGGCAGGTACAGCAGGCTATGGTTATCGTTTAGAGGCAATCCAGATTCAACTTGTAGATAAGGGAGATTATGCACCGGGAAGTACAATTAATGCCTTTGATGATGGAAGTATTTATAACAGAATTCCAAATGGTGCCTATGTAAAAGAAGTAATTCGGCTGGTAAATATTGAGCGACAAAGATATGGACTTTCGGCTGTATCTACGACAGAACAGTTATCAAAAGCAGCTGATGTGAGAGCTCATGAGATTATCAATACATTTGCTCACACAAGACCAGACGGAAGTGATTGTTTTACAATATTGAGTCAATATGGCATTTTTTATATGGCAGCAGGCGAAAATATAGCTTGGGGATATAGAAGTCCACAGGCAGTTGTAGATGGCTGGATGAATTCACCTGGTCACAGAGCAAATATTCTCAATGAAGATTTTCATCGGATGGGAGTTGGAGTTGTACCAAGCCAATGGACTTGGGTACAGGTATTTACCGATTAATGGTCGAATCGTGTAATATTATGACTTGCACATGCCTTCAAATTAAACTATAATAATATGGAATAGGCGCTCAGAAAATATGTGCAGGACAATGATTAGATGCAAAACTGTGCGAATTTTTTGGCGAGACTTGAAATTTGGAGGAAAAAATGGAAACGAAAGTTACTGTTAGAGAAATCGTAATCTCAGTTCTGATGATGATTTCATATATTGTGTCAGGAGTGGGAATTATAAAAGATATGCAGGGAATGGCATTGATTGCATTGATTTTTTCAGGATTATTTTCTGTATGGATGCTTTATGAAGTGGCAATGGATACAGAAAAAACGATTGGAGAAGTACAGCAGAATGTAAGGACGCTTGAGATTCCCGACAGACCAATTGAAAAGATTGACAGAGTCATTCGAAAGAAAAAAGAGACGCCAGAGGACAAGGGAAATGTTTATATTCAGACTCGTCTTTCAGATTATGATAATATTGATTTTGAAATTAATGATGAGGGAATTACGACAAGTGTTGTACAGGATTTCCGCCAAGTAAAGGCAAAAGAAGAGCAGCATGTAACAATTGCCACAGCGAAACAACAGGCAAGAGAGGCTGCAAAACAGACCGAAGAGGCGGCAAAAAAGGCAAAAGCAAATGTGATTCAGGCCTCAAATATCGAGAAGATTACAGAGGCTGTACAGAAACGACAGGAGCAGGAAAAGGCAGCCCAAGAGCACAAAAAAGGTTCTAAGAATCGTCAGAAAAATAAATCTAAGAAACAGAATAATATGCAGAAAATCACACAGAGTTCAAGTCGTGTGAGAGCGGATAAGCCAGAAGATACGATGGAAACAGAGATGGTATCAGAAACGATAACAGAGTCAGTCCCACAGATGCCTTCAGAAAAGGAAATGCAGGCAGCAGAAGTAATTACAGACACACCAGTTGTAGAGACAGCTTTGGAATCCGATATTCCTGAAATACCGGAGCAGACTCAAGCACCGGAGCAGGGTGAGACATCACAGCAGGCTCAGGTATCACAGCAGGCTGAAACACAAATGCAGACTCCTGTATCAGAGCAGGTCGAGAAACCGGCAGTGCAGGAACGTAAAAAACAGTCTGGAAAAAAAGCAAGACGAGGAAAGAAACAAAATAATAAAAATACTGGCACAACAGCTAAAAAAGAGGAGCAGCCGGAAAATAAAACAGAGAAAAAAGCAGCAGCTCCAAAGAAACCGCGCAAAAAACAAAAATTTGTTCCTGATTTCCAGCCGGAAGTTTACTCAGATTTTGAGAAAAACTATGCCACAGACGGAGATGATTCGTATCTGTATGATGGAATTGTCGGTGAAGAAGGCGTGGGAAATATGAGAGTTTATAAGCGTGGGGAAGAAATACAATACCACAGTGATGAAGATTAATACAGATATGAGCAGTAGTGAACAACTACTGCTCATTTTTTTGCACAAACTCAACTGACAGAGTAGTTGTGCCTATACAAAATTTTACTTGCTGTTCTAAATTAAAAATTTCCGCATATATTATTATAAGCATATATGAGAGGCAGCATATGAATACATATTTAAAGCTTTGCGTGTGCATCTTGTGTGTTTGTCTGACGTCATGTTCTTTTAAGACAAAGGACGAAAAGAAGATAAAGGACTTAGATTTTGAAGTGATAGAGCAGGAAAATATTCCAGAAGAATTAAAGAAGATGATTGATGAGAGAAAAGGAGATGAATTTGATACAACATTTGAAGAAAATGAAGATTTGTATATTGTAAAAGGATATGGAAAAGTCAGTACGGGAGGTTATAGTGTCTGTGTCAAAGAATTGTATGAGGGAGAAAAGAACACCTATGTAAAATTTTGCCTGATTGGACCGTCAAAAGAAGAGAAAGTAATTCAAAAGCAAGATACGCCATATATCGTGATAAAATTAAAGAAGGTGGCAAAACCAGTAAAATATAAAGATTAAATAGGGAGAGGGAAAATGGAATTAGTAAAAAAGAGTATTCACATGAATCATATAAGAGGAAAAATTATTAGTCAGATTACGTTGGATGATGATGTGATTGTACCAGATAAATTGCCAGACATCGGTTCAAAAATAACGCAAAATGGAAATCTCAGTATAGATACTGTCAAAGTGTCACAAAATAAGATTAACGTCAAAGGAAAATTGGAATTTAAACTGATGTATAAGGCAGCAGAAGAAAAAGAAGAGGGGATTTTTGTACAGAAATTAGATGGAGATATTGCATTTGATGAAATTATTCATATGGATGGTCTGGAAGAGGGAGACAGTGTGACGGTTGATCTCACGGTGGAAGACTTGAATATCACGGTCATTAATTCGCGCAAAATCAGTGTAAAGGCTCTAGTTATGGTGACAGCCATTGCAGAAAATATCAGCGATGAAAATTTCAGTACCGATATTGAGGATGAGGATACCATGTACATAAAAGATACCGTGGAGCTTACTCAGATTGCGGTAAAGAAAAAGGATATGCTCCGCGTGAAAGAGGACATCAATCTGATGACAGGAAAGCTGAATGTCAATGAAATTATCTGGAGTTCCCAGCACCTCACAAATAGCAATATAAAACTTTTGGAAAATAAAATTGATATTAGTGGAGAGATTTCTGTCTTTGTACTGTATTCTTCCGAGGAAGGTCCGTTACAGTGGACAAATGCCACAGTGCCATTTCATGGGGAACTGATTGTGGATGGATGCAGAGAGGATATGATTCCAAATATTACACTCAAAATGAATACCTGTCAGATTGACGCAAAACCAGATTATGATGGAGAGCCGAGAGTTTTGGCGATGGATGGAAGTCTGAATGTCGATATTAAACTCTATGAGGAACAGCGATTTGATATTGTAAAAGACGCATATTCCAGAAAAAAAGAGCTGATTCTCCAGACTGTTCCAACAGAATATGAGAACATTCTGATGAAAAATATTGTCAAATGCAGAGTGAGTGAGAAAATCAGGCAGGAAAGTAAACTCGATGACACACATGTCATGCAGATTTGTACCTGTACCGGTGATGTGAAAATTGATGAGACAGAGATTACCGATGACGGAATTGATGTCGATGGAGCTATAGATATTACGTTGTTATATATTTGTTCGGATGATTCTAATCCACTGTGTTGTATCAATCAGAGTATTCCTTTTTCACAGAAAATAGATGTCAAAGGCCTCAATGAAAACAGTCTTTACACCATTAAGGCAATACCGGAGCAGATTAGTACGAATATGTCTGGAACGGATGAAATTGAGGTCAAGGCGACCATTGATTTAGACTGTATTGCTTTTGATAAGATGACAAAAAATGTGGTAAAATCGATTGAAGAGAAAGAACTTGATATGGATGCCATTGGAAAAATGCCGGGCATTGTCGCCTATGTGTGCAAAGAGGGAGATACCATGTGGTCTGTTGCGAAGAAGTTTTATACGACAGTAGAATGTATTCGTGATATTAATGATATTAAAGGAGAGCTTGTCAAAGACCAGATGGTTCTTGTTGTGAAAAAAATGTAAGATTCTTGTATTTTTGGCATATTTAATGTAAAATAAAACTATTCACAGCCATTCAGAATCAGGTCTGATTCTAAATAGCTACAAAGGAGAAATTTTATGGGTAGAGATAAAATGTATGTGAAGGCATATGGAAAAGTAAATTTAGGCTTAGATGTTCTGAGAAGAAGAGAAGATGGCTATCATGAAGTTAAGATGATTATGCAGACAGTCAGCATTTATGATGGGCTGGATTTTGAGAAGACAGATTCGGGAAAGATTGAAATTGAGAGCAATGTTTTCTTTGTTCCGACAGACGAGAGCAATTTGATTTATAAAGCGGCAAAGTTATTATTTGATGAATATGGAATTGCGAGTGGATTGAAGATAACACTCAAAAAGTTTATTCCGGTTTCTGCGGGAATGGCTGGCGGAAGTACAGATGCAGCAGCCACACTTTTTGCTGTTAACAGGATGTTTGATTTGAAACTCAGCCTGAAACAATTAATGGAATATGGAGTGAAACTTGGCGCAGACATTCCGTACTGCCTGATGAGAGGAACGGCACTCTCTGAGGGAATTGGAGAGAAACTCACAAGACTGCCAAATATGGTGCAGTGTCCGGTTTTGATTGCAAAGCCGCCGGTGAATGTGTCCACAAAATTTGTGTACGAAAATCTGCATATTGAACAGGTGAAAGCTCATCCGGATATTGATGGTATGATTGAGGCGATTAAGGAACAGGATATTGATAAGATAGCAGCGAAGATGGGGAATGTATTAGAGAATGTAACGGTAAAGGAGTATCCACAGATTCAGGAGTTAAAACAGATGATGATGGATACTGGTGCAATCAATGCCATGATGTCGGGCAGCGGACCAACAGTTTTTGGATTATATCGTACAGAAGAAGAGGCATACAAGGCAAAAGAGATTGTAAAAGAGTCTGGAATTGCCAGACAGGTATATGTGACCGATATGTTTCTTTCAGGTGACAACAGATAAAGGAAGGTGTTTGAATGAAAGAATTAAGTATGATTGTTGATAATTATCTTCCACTTCGAGACTTGGTGTTTATTACGCTCAGAGAAGCTATTTTACAGGGAAAATTAGAACCGGGAGAACGTTTGATGGAAATTGCGCTCGCAGAACAGCTTGGAGTGTCGAGAACTCCTATTCGAGAGGCAATTCGCAAGCTGGAACTGGAAGGTCTGGTGACCAACATTCCGAGAAAAGGAGCAATGGTTGCAGAGATTACGCTCAAAGATTTGAGAGATGTTCTGGAAGTGAGAAGAAATCTTGAAAACCTTGCCGTAAAACTGGCCTGTGAAAAAGCAACACCGGAAGATATTGCAGAGTTGAAACAGCTACATCTGAACTTTAAAGACACAGTGGATAAAGGACATCTGACGGCAGTGACAGAGGCGGATGTGAAATTTCATGATAAGATTTATCAGATTACAGATAACAAGCGCCTGATACAGATTTTGAATAATTTAAGAGAGCAGATGTATCGTTATCGTTTCGAGTACATCAAAGATGAAATCAATCGAGGAGTTCTGATTGATGAGCATGCGATGATTATTGAGGCGATTGAGAACAAAGATGTGGAAAAGGCGAAGAAGTACAGTGAACTTCATATAGACAACCAAGAAAAGACAATTGAGGCGAAAATAATTACAAAATAAGAATAAAAAAGTAATGATTGCACACCCTAACCTACAGGAGGGTGTGCAATGTTTTTATCTGGAACATATTTGGAGACAATTCATCAATTAGACAATCTGGTAAAAGACTGTATGGATATACAGAGTATTGATGCCAGTCCTTTACTTTTAGAAAATAAATTTTTAAACAGCAATAAGGGCAAAATGTACTTTATTACGGAGACAACAGGAGTAATCACGCTAAAGGAAATTATTCTGGGATTTACCGATGTGGAGCCGATTGACAGTTTTGAGAATATAGAAGGAGTTCTGATGAGCGGCAATGCAGTGCTGGTATTAGAAACTTCAGAAGAGCAGACAGTGGGGCAAAGACAGTGTCGAGCCTTGAAAGTGAAAGCAAATGGCTATCCGGGACTCAGCATTGGAGAGGCAAAAGATGAACAGGTATTAAGGGGGTCTAGTGAAGGCTTTTCTGAATCTTACAAAACAAATGAGGTGCTCATACGAAAGAGGATTCGAAGTTATGAGCTGAAAATCTGGGAGACAAATGTAGGCGTTCGCTCAAAAACTGGTCTTGCGCTTGTCTATATGGATTCGATTGTAAGAAAAGAGGTCTTGCAGGATATTCAGAAACGGCTCGAACAATTTCAGATTGATGGTGTGACAGACAGTGGAATGATAGAGCAGCTCACAGACAATGAGGTGTGGTCACCATTTCCAAAATATATGACGACCACACGACCAGACAGAGCGGCACAGTTTTTGCTAAATGGTCAGATTATCGTGCTGTTAGATAATTCACCCGTTGCTCTTGTACTTCCAGTCAACGCATGGACATTTTTAAAGACAGCAGATGACTATTACGAGAAATATGCGGTGGCTACATTTAATCGTATTTTGCGCATGATAGCTGTGTTTTTTTCTGTGTCACTTCCGGCATTGTATGTTGCAATTGTAAATTTTCATCCGGAGATTCTTCCATCAAGTCTGGTCAATGTATTTATCAAAGGACGGCAGGAAATTCCGTATCCGGTTTTCATTGAAGTGATGTTGATGGAAATATCATTTGAACTGATACGAGAAGCGGGAGTCAGAGTACCCGGAACAATGGGAAATGCAATGGGACTGGTGGGAGGTTTGATTGTAGGACAGGCAGTTGTAGAGGCAAATCTTGCCAGTCCGATTATTGTTGTGATTACAGCGATTACGGCGATGTGTTCCTTTGCAGTTCCCAATATTGAGTTTGCCTCAGCACTTCGTCTGGTAAAATATTTTCTGATTATCATGTCGGAGATATTTGGAATTTTCGGATATTTGACAGGAATTTTACTAATTTTTATAAATTTGAGCAAGATTGACAGTTTTGGATTTCCTTATCTCGGACCGCTGGCAGCAGAAGAATTGAATGAGGAAGAGGTTAAAAAAGATTTTATTTTTCGTGCACCATTTAAGTATCTGACAAAGAGAACTACATTTGGAAATCCGGAAAACAGGCAAAAACTTCGATTTGGGGAGGACAAAAAATGATTTATTTTAATGAGAAAATATCTCCGAGACAGATGTTTTTTATGGTATTGCTGGGATTTTCGGGAGTGACCTGTATGTATGCCACCGATTTGAATGTCCGATATGCAGGAAGATATGCAGTCATCAGCATCGCAATTACGATTCTGTTTGCATATTTGATTACGGCACTTTTTCTGCGAATGACGAAAAAGTTGAATTTTTCGTCTTGGAATAGCGGAATTAAAACATGTGTATTTATTGTCTTGGGAATCAAATATAGTGTTTTGCTTGTCTTATTGGCACTGTCTATGGTCAGTCTGGTAAAGAAAGAGATTATACCAGATGTCTCTTATTTTTATATCTGTGCCTTAATTTTTATTGTAATTCTATATGTATCTGGAATTAATACGGAGGCACGAGCGAGACTGTTAGAAGTCATGTTTTATCCTGCACTCATTGTTCTTGTATTGTTTTTTGTTTTTGGAATGACAAAAATACACATATATCGTCTGGAACTGGGAGAACTGTTGAAGAGTGGAGAGGGCGAAAATCTCATAGGGATTGTCAAGGCAGTTGTTGTGAATATGCTGCTGTTTGTACATCCGGAGATGGCGGTGCTGTTGATAAAAAGAACAGAGCAGCACAGAAGAAAATCAGCCGGAAAAGCAATTTTATCAGCGATACTCATCACAGGAATTTTAAATATTCTGACATATATAGAAACTGCCGGAACCTTGAGTGTGAATATGGTACGGGCAAAGAATGATTCGGTTATCCGACTGATTAAAATTTTTAAAATGCCCTATATCAGTTTTGAGAGGCAGGGTGGACTGTTTATCATTTTCTTTATTCTCAGTATGTTTTTTGCGGTTATCTGCGTGACATCTTATCTTGGATATTCACTGGGGCAGTGCGGATTTCAGAATCAAAAAGTAAAAGCTGGAATTTTTGCTGTTATTTTGGCAGGAGGCACGATATTCCTGCTCAACAATAGTGATTATTTTGCAAAAATAAAGGAAATACATCAGAGAAAAATTCCAATCGAGAAGAGATTGTATGCAGGATTTTTGCTGATTGACAGAGAACAGGGTGAATATCAGATTCTCTTGTCTTTTAAGACAGAATATAATGGGAGTAAATACCGGATTATGAAGGTAAAAGATTTAGAAAATCTTCAGAAACAGTGGGAGACAACGAGTGAAAAACATCTGGATTTGTCGGGGGTAAAAGCGATTATGCTTACAGATGAGCTTGTAAAAGACAGCCGTGTAAAAAAGCAGGTGCTTGACTTCATGGAAAATAATGATGAGTTGTCAGACAACTTGCTTTTGTGTGTGACAGATTCTTCATTCAAACAGACAGATGGTGAGCAGCCGGATAATGAAACAGTGTTTGATAGGGATTTGGGAGAGTATATTGAAAGTGTGGCGAGCCAGAATATTGGAAAAACAGAGTCAAAATTTTATCGTGTAAGTCTGGTGCTTTATGGAACAGACAAGTCCTGCAATCTTGCACGTTTTCATATCGGAGATAAAAACGTGCAATATGCAGGAACGACAGAGCTGTCAGTCAACTAGACTGTTTAAAAATTTGAGATATTTGAAACGATAAGAGACGTTGCTGTCCTGACAGACGGCACTGTATTCATCGGTGCTAAGAGTGTCAGAGAGCATTTCTTCACCCTCTTTATCGACAACTCCGTGGGAAATATCGACAAAACAGAGTGGAGGGTAGAGGACGCACCACCAGTTTTTCCCTTTTGCCTCACCGATTTTAATCTCATATGCGCGGTATTCTCCGGGAGGAAAGCTGTAATTTCCATAAGATTTTGTGGGAAAATAGGTATTACACAGAGTTGTATTTACACTGTAATCATAGCCGTTTTCAGAGATAATCTGACGAGCGATAGCCTCAATGTGAGCGGATTCTTCTGTGAGAATTTTTTCACTCTCCGCGATGCTCTTTGAATTTTTCAGCAGTGGGGAGATGTAGTTTACAACGGCATCTTTCACTTTTAATTTCAGAGCCTGGTCTTCATCGGAATCACTGTTTGCGATAACGTGAAAACGCACAATTTTTTTCGAAATTGTCTTTTGAAGATGCGACATATCTCTTGATTTTGCAGTAATAGATGTGTATGTAATACCGATTAAAACCGATAAAAACAAAATACAGAAACGACCGGGCAACATTTTACTATTCATAAATAAGACCTCCAATAATTTAATGATAATTGAGAACCAAGCGGTTTTGCTGGGATTTTTGAACTTTGTTCTTAAGCTTAGTATTGACAGAAATTTCCAGTATAAACATATGGAAATTATAAATAGTTGCTATTTTCAGCGAAAAATAGTAAAATATATTACAGAATTATTAACTATGGTGGTGACTTTATGAAATTTATAAAATTCCATAAGAACATTATGGCTGTGGTTACAGGTTTGCTTATTCTCGTTATAGTGATATTTGCTGTGACGGAAATTATGTACAATAGAAAAAAAGAGGATAAGAAAATTCGCAAATGTGACATCGCAGTTTTGACATATGATGATATTGATAAAGATTATTTTTCTCAGGTGCGCAGAGGAGTGGTATCTGCAGCAAAAGAACAGAATTTAACTTATCATATTTTTTCTGTAGATGATTATGGTGATTCATATGAAGATACATTGAAAAAGGTATTAGAGAGAAAGCCTGTACTGGTAGTAATGCCAGATGCAACTTTTGCAGAGACTTTATATAATTATCAGCATCAATATGAAAATACAGAATTTGTACTTGTGGGAGCAGTTCCTCACAATGCAGACAACACAGATTCGGAAATTGGAAAAAATGTAATATCTGTGACGTTTGATGATGCGGAATGTGGATTTACGGCGGGATACACAGCAGTTCAGAATGGTTATGACAAACTTGCTTTTGTGTGCGATGATGATGACAGCAGGTCTGTTCATTATTACTATGGATATTTACAGGGAGCAGATTATGCAGCAAGTCTGGAACAGAATCGTAAAGTATCGGTATCTGTTTATCACAATCTGGAGACGGAGGAGAACAGTTCGGTAAAGACAATCGACCCAAGTACAGAAGTTATTACAACATCAAGCGATAAAATCATTAAGAAACTTGCAGATGATACGGAATTGCAGAAAATTCCTGTCATTTATCTCGGAGACAATACACTTAATTATAAGAATATCTCTGCGATGATTAACAATGATATTGAATTGTCCGTAAAGAATGTAATTATTTCCGTAAAACGTCAGGACGTGGATACAGGAAATGAAATTACAAATGATGTGACAAATAACACAATCGTGCTCAATAAAATCGGAAAAGTATTTGAGGATATTGACGATAAAGAGATTAATGAGCTGGTGTCAAAAATGAAACATAAAGAGATTACCGTGATTGGGGATGCTTCGATTTCGATTGGAGAACTTGACTTAAATCATATCACATATACGGATAATAAGGTGATTCGCTAAAATGAAAATTGTGTGAAATTTGCGGCAGAGTGCTTTATTTTTTGCGTTGAATATGATATAACAGAGAAGTTATTACAAAAATAGGAAAGGTAAAATAGTTCAATGAGAAAGAAAATCATAGTTTTTGGATTGTGCTTATCGCTTGTACTTACATCAGTGACAGCATGTTCAAAGAATAAAAGTAAAACAAAGACAAGCGAGGCAGTAAGCTCAAGTACAGATAACGGCTCAGAAGAAGAGACTGTATCACTTGCACAGACAGATTTAGCTGGAAAAGATACAGAATTCACAACAAAGATTAATTATGTAGCAGAGATTGGAGATAAATTCGTAGCAGACAACAAAGATATGCTGATGTATTTTATGTTCAGTCAGTTATCACTTATCGATGAATATGACAGCGCAAATAAACTTATGGAAGATTTGAAAACAGGTTTGAGAACTTCTAATGTTATGAGTGCAGCATTTAGCCAGTTGAAAGAGCAGGCAAAAGTTGGAGAGAATGAAGAAGTCTTCAATGCTTATTATACAGAACAGAAGAAGAGATACGAAGACCTCGCAACACAAAACAGCACTGATTTCAATATTATGCTGCAGTCTATGGGATATGAGGATGAAGAGGCATTTAAAAAAGCAATTAAATCTCAGTTTGATGATTATGTAGTTCTTGCAAAGATTGCAAAAGACAATGACCTTACAGTTACAAAGAAAGAGTATGATTCACTTGTAAATGCTATTGTTGCATCTGAGGATTCTTATACATCTGTAGAGGATTTTGAATCAAAAGTAAATAAACAGCAGTTGATAGACAGTATTATGATGAACAAATCTTACTATCAGATTGCAAAATCTGTTACGGTTACAGAAGATACAGAAACAACTGATTCAAAAGATGACAGTGAGGCATTAGAGGTAAGTACAGAGATACCTTCTATTGGAGGAGATTCAGAAACTCTTGCATATTCTACATATGATGTAGAGGTAACAGTTCCAGATTTATCAGGAATTAAAGTAGCTGCCTCAGCAGCAAAAGTTACAAAGTTATCACTTCAGAGTGCAGTTTCTGCAATTCTTAATTCAACAAGTTTTAATGTAGAGAATGTTGAGAAGAAGGAAGGAAAAGTTGAGAAGTACGACCTTGTAAATATTGATTATACAGGAAGAATTGATGGAAAGATTTTTGCCGGAGGACAGGCAGAGGGATATAATCTCTTAATTGGTTCTAATTCATTCATTGACGGATTTGAGGAAGGATTAATTGGCAAAGAGGTAGGAGTGACAGAAGTTCTGAACTTAAAATTCCCAGATGACTACGGTCAGGCAGCAGGCACAGCTTCTCAAAGTGAGACAACAGCAGCGGAAGAGGAGACAACTGTAGAAGAGACAACAGATGCAGAATAATGCTTAAAGAATAAAGATGAAAAATCCCTATGACCTTGTGGTGATAGGGATTTTTATTATAATCAAATTGTATATCTTGTAGTGACAGTATCGGTTAATCAAGACCGGCATGCAGTTTTGCAATTCGTTTAATATCCTTTAATGTCTTGATTGGAGGACCGAAAGTCTCTATCTGGTAATCGTAACAGGCAGTTTGGATAAAATCCAAAACCATACTTGTGTGATGTTGAGGCATCTGTGTGATGTATTCTTTCATAAACTGATAATAGTTATCAGAGCGTCCGAGTTTGTACGCAGAAACCCACGCTACCAGCATACACAGGCTGAAGTGCTCAATTGTCTCTGTGGTATTAGAACATCGGATATTATTCGTTAATACCATATAATCGTCATAGTCTAGATCAATGATGTCCTTAATTAGAATACTATTAGTTGGATTATTATTAAATTTTCGAACTACAATGGCTTGAATGTCATGTAATTTCGCATCTCTGGACCACAACATAAAATCACCCCATCTTTCTAAAGATTTGCCAATACTATATCGATATTATATCATATGGTTAGAACTATTGCAAAAAAAAAAGCCCTAGTGTATAATTTTCTTATTGTAAATATAGCATAAATAAACATAAACGGAGGCATATTATGAAACATAGAATATCAGTCTTGCTTGCTCTGGTGATGGTTTTGTGTGTGATGACAGCTTGCACAAAAACTTCCGATAAAAAAGAGACAGTATCGCAGAAAGAGAAGAACAACGAGACGACAGCAGCGACAGAGGAAATTACAGAAAAATTAGAAGACGAATATGAGCCAGAGGAGTATAACATTGCTGTTTTAAAAGGACCAACAGCAGTGGGATTTGCGAAAGCATGGAGTGATTCGGAACAGAATCAGACAAAAAATAAATATCATGTAACAGCATATGCGACAGCAGATGAAATTACAGCAGGAATTGCAAAAGGAGAAATTGATATTGCAGCAGTTCCGTGTAATCTCGCATCTGTGCTATACAATAAAACAAACAAACAAATCAGCGTAGCGGCAATCAATACATTGAGTGTATTATATATGGTTTCAACACAGGAACTTGAATCTGTTGCGGATTTAAAAGGAAAGACAATTTATACAACCGGTCAGGGAACTACACCGGAATACACATTAAATTATATTTTGACGAAGAATGGCTTGAAAGTTGGAGAAGATGTGACAATTGAGTATAAATCAGAGGCTGCAGAGGTGGCTGCATTATTGAGTCAGGACAGTTCGGCAGTCGGTATGCTCCCACAGCCATATGCGACAGCAGTTATTACAAAGAATCCATCTATGAAAATTGTGCTCGATATGGGAGAAGAGTGGAATAAGGTTTCTAATACACCGGTAGTTACAGGCGTTGTAATTGCAAGAAATAATGTGATTGACAGAAATGAGAGTGGATTTGAGGCGTTTTTGGAAGATTACTCAAATTCCGTAGAATATGCAAAATCGAATGTGGAAGATGTGGCAGCAATTCTCGCTGATAAGGGAATCTTTGAGTCAGCAATTGCCACAAAAGCGATTCCATACATGAATATAGCATTTATAACAGGTGAACAGATGCAGGTAAATGTAGATACATATTTAAATGTACTTTATCAGGCTAATCCAAAGTCTGTTGGAGGAGCTGTTCCAGATAATAAATTCTATTATTTCTCTGAGGATTTAGTGGGATAAATATGAAATTATATAAAAAATTATTCGTAGTGCCAGCAATTATCTTTTGGATAGTTGTCTGGCACTATTGGTCAAAAAGAGTAGGAAATGGAATATTTCTGCCTTCACCGGAAAAAACATTTCACACAATGCTAATCCTTGTTCGGGAAAAGACATTTTTCCAAACACTTATTCATACGATAGGAAATATCATGAAAGGTTTTTCTTATGCAGTTATTGCAGGATTTGTGTTGGGGACACTGGCATCCTTTTTTAGACTGTTGCAGATACTCACAGATACACTGATGAATATGATTAAGGCAGTTCCGGTGGCATCCTTTACAATTCTTGCACTACTCTTTATCAAATCGGAACATATGGCGGTGCTTGTATCTTTTTTAATTGTCACACCGTCTATTTACACAAATGTCATGACAGGTTATCATCATGTTGAACACAATATGAAAGAGATGTCTGGGATCTATGGAGTGCCTGTAATAAGAAGAATCCGCTATATGTACCTTCCGGAGGTGTTGCCGGCACTGTTGGCGGCTTGTCAGACTGGTGTTGGACTGGCGTACAAATCAGGTGTATCGGCAGAAGTTATTGCCCAGACGACAGATACGATTGGATATGAATTATATCAGTCAAAAATATATCTTGATACAGAGCGTCTGTTTGCATGGACAATTCTTGTAATACTTCTCAGTGCACTTGTTTCATGGATTGTAAAAATGATATTTGCTGGCCTGAACAAAGTAGTGGTAAAATCTCATAGTATCGGTGGATTGTATCGCGTCACAAATCAAATATTCGCAGAGGAAAAAAAGGATACAATGATTGATTTTGCTGAGAAAAAGGAGAAGGCGCTGAAACTATTGGGAGTCTCAAAAACATACCAGAAACAAAAAATTATAGAAAATATGAATATAGAATTGCATCAGGGAGATGTGATTGCAGTGATGGGAGAATCGGGAATCGGAAAGACGACACTGGGAAATTTAATTACAGGTGTGGTGAGAGCTGATTCTGGAGAAATCATAAAAGAGAATCTTCGAAAAACTGGTGTCGTATTTCAGGAAAACAGACTGTTTGAAAACAGTGACATATATACCAATATGTATTATGCGACAGGAAAACAGGCAGTATCTAGACAGCAATACGATGAGATTTTAGAGAGGCTGGAATTAAACGGATATGGGAGAACAGTCGTTTCAAAACTTAGTGGTGGAATGAAACGAAGAGTTTCCATTGCCAGAGCATTGCTGATACAGCCGGATATATTGATTTTAGATGAGCCATTTAATGGTTTGGATAGACAGCTTGCTTACCGAGTGATGGACTATATCAAAGAGACAAATAAGAATCGAATTACAGTCCTCATAACTCATAATTGCGAAGAGGCAGAGAGAATGGGAGCTGAAATTATAGAAATAAATAAGAAAGAGAGAGAATGATTATGGTAAAACACATTATTTTATGGCAGTTAAAAGATGAACTTCAGGGAGAAGAAAAAGAGGCAGTTATGGCAGGAATCAAGGAAGGACTTGAGGGATTGAAAGGACAGATTCCGGGATTAATTGATATTAAGGTTCAAAAAGAGAAATTGGCATCGTCCAATGCAGATGTTATGCTCGATTCTACATTTGAGGATGAGGCATCGTTAAAAGGATATTCGACACATGAAAAACATGTTGCAGTGGCAAACAGTAAGGTAAGACCTTATACAAAGAACAGAGTTTGTATTGATTTTGAGGTATAAGGTTTCGCTGATGTTAAGTGACCAAAATCCTAAAAAGTAAGAAGAGGGAGAGGATATACGCGGAGCAAACATTTCGCAGTTTGTGTGGCATATATCCTCTCCCTCTTCATTTATAAATATCTATATCTTAATCTAAATTACTTCTCCGTTGTGATACTTATCTAAGCATTTCTGAATACGTGCAACTGGATTCAAAAGGTTGCTGATAGAACCGTCATGGTTCAGTGTATCAATGATAAGTGCAATATATTTGCTCATATCACAGTTGATATAATATTCTCTTGATAATAATTCAGGTGTCTGATATGTGAGGTTTGTTGTGAGAATTTTATCAAAAAGTCCCTCTTCATAAGCTTTATCAAATGCTCCAAGACCATTTGTAAAGAGGCCGAATGTTGTTGCCATAAATACTCTTCTTGCTTTTCTCTTCTTGAGCTGAGTAGCAACATCAATCATAGATTCTCCTGAAGAAATCATATCATCAATGATGAAAACATCTTTTCCTTCTACGCTGGCACCGAGAAATTCATGTGCAACGATAGGATTACGTCCATCTACAACTTTACTGTAATCACGGCGTTTGTAGAACATACCCATATCAACTCCTAATACGTTGGCAAGGAATTTTGCTCTTCCCATACCACCCTCATCAGGGCTGATCATCATTAAGTGGTCTGCATCAATCTGTAAATCTTTTACATTTCTGAGCAAGCCTTTTACAAACTGATATGCAGGTGTTACTGTCTCAAATCCTTTGAAAGGAATTGCGTTTTGTACACGAGGATCGTGAGCATCAAAAGTAATGATGTTCTCAACTCCTAAATTAACAAGTTCCTGAAGTGCAACAGCACAGTCTAAAGATTCACGACCTGTACGTTTGTGCTGGCGGCTCTCGTATAAGAATGGCATGATAACTGTGATTCTCTTGCCTTTGCCGGCTGCAGCAGCGATGACACGTTTTAAATCCTGATAGTGATCATCTGGAGACATATGATTTGTAAGACCACAGAGAGAATATGTCATATTATAGTTTGTCACATCAGTCATGAGATATAAATCCATACCTCTTACAGATTCGTTGATGCTTCCTTTTGCCTCACCAGAACCAAATCTTGAAATCTTGGCATCAATCAGATAAGAATCTTTCTGATAGCCTGCAAATGCGATTGTGTGTTTGTGCTCGTTTTCTCTTTCGTTTCTCCATGCAGCAATGTAAGCGTCAACCTTTCTTCCTAAGGCTTCACAGCTCTCCATTGATACAATTCCAAGAGGACCAACAGGAATAGTTGCTAAATTGTTTTCTTCAATCATTTCAAACCTCCGATTAAATTTTCCTTACGGTAGCGCCATAGGCGCTGTACTTTGTTCTAATCCAATAAATTTATAACATTATGGTTTCAGATAGTCAAGTATAAAATGCTATCTGCGGCGTAAATCATCTCCCACAACCTTGAGAAATTTATAATCTCCGAAAAGACGGGAGGAAATACGTTCCGAATACCTGCCTGTCATTTCTTTCGGATTTAGATTGGATGAGATAATAATTGATTTATTTGCAAGCTGTCTTTCGTTTATAATGTTGAAAAATACAGAATTGATGAATGAATTATTTATCTCTGTACCAAGATCATCGATGATGAGCAAATCACAGTCTTTGAAATATTGTTCCTGAATTTTTGCATCCTCATCATTTTTAAATTCTGCCAGAGAGAGAATATCAAAAAAATCAATGGCAGAAATATAAATAACCGAGAATGTGCGTTCAATTAACTCTTTGGCGATACAGTGTGTGAGAAATGTTTTTCCGACACCGGTCAGACCAAACAGTACAAGATTTGTGACCTTTGGCGAATGATTGCCAAAAGTATCAATATATTTCTTGATTTCACTGAGAATTTTCTGCATATTCTGTCTTGGAGTCTGATTGGTGACAGAATCCGTCACATTATCCGCGTAATAATCCAGTTTAAAAGTAGAAAAGTTTTCTTTCTGTAAAATATCTTCCAAGTGAGATTGCTTGTACAATAAATCAATGGCAGCTTTTTTGAAACAGTGACAGCGCTCATTTTCTATAAAGCCGGTATCTTTGCAGTCTGGACATGTATAGTGTATTTCCAAATAGTCGGAAGGATAACCGTTTTGTTTTAACAGATTGGCTTTTTCCTCGCGTAATTCATGAATCTGTTCCTTAAAACGAGCCATCTCTTTTTGAACATCTCCACCAGATAAGATTAATGACTTACTTGTCGCAAGAGAAAGAGAGGATATTGTATCTGTAATTTCCTTGATGCGTGGAATTTTTTGGTAAACCTCCTCGATATGCTCCGTTTGTTTTCTCTTTGCAGAAAATTCCTGACGATTGTAGGAACGCATAATCGTGTCATATTGAGCATTTGTTAGAGACATAGAAAGTTTCCTCCTTCTTTAAATGGTATGTTGGTTTGATGTTATTCATCCTGATTGGAATCAGTCTGATTTGACCTTTGTAAAAGCATTTTTTCCAAAGAGTCAGAATCTTCGGACATATTACGCTGGTCAAAATTATTGAAACTGTTTTTCGATGGTGATGCAGGTTTTGGAGTGGCATTTTTTTTCTTATTGGCACGCGCCAAATCCAACTGTTCAATATCCTTGAATGATTTTACTCCCTTTTTACTCCAGTTTGAGAGAATGGAATCTGCATACTCAAAGCTTGGCTTGTGTATCGAATTCATGGTTCGGTCACAGGCATCCAAGATAATATCCATTGAAAAACCATAAGTATTTATCCACTTGATAATCATGGATTTTTCAACTTTAGCAGGATTTCTTCCATTGAGTCCAAATGCTTTCAGGACAGGATAACATGCTTTTGAAAAGAGCTCTGTAGAGGCTTGGGCCTCCTGAACAGAAGAAATGCCCTCTTCGGCCCAGTTAATAGCAACTTTTTCAATATAATGCATGCTTCTGTGGTTGTTTTCAACGCAGTATTCAAGCAAATATTCAATTAAATCAGCATCAAAGTTCAATTCATCATAGATGAATAAAATCGTATTCACATCAGTGCTGCTGAGAGGTTTACCAATATATTTTTCTGCCATATATAAAAATTCGCTTACATCAGGTTTTGCTCGAAAAGCGCTAATCTCATCGGAACTATAGGTTCGCTTCTTTGATTTGATACTTGATATAGTATTGAATTGTGCGAGATTATCATTTGAAACGGGTGCAGCAGGTGTAGTTTTCGTGTTTGAGGAGATATTGGTTGTAGCAGAACCTGTTTTGCTGATTTGATTTAAGGTTATCTCTGATATATTTTCAGACGAATCAAATTGCAGCTGGATTACTCCTAGCTTTTGCCAGTATTTCAGAGCACGAACAATGTCATTTTCTGTGTAGTCAAAAATATCTGCAATCTTGTTCACAGAGAAATCTGAGTTAGAAGAAATAGCTTTTAGCAGATATAGATAGACTTTCACATATTCTCCTCGTGCCTCCGGCATATAGTAATCGAGAAATTCGTAGGGAACAAGGATATCCCTTGTAATATTTGTTGATTTTAACTTTATAGAAGTCATCTTCTGAATTCACCTCATTTATTGTTTGTGTTTGCAGTATCTGTATTATAATTTTGGCTTTTAACCTTGATACAACAATTATATCATAATCAAAAAAAAAAGCTAGAGACGTCACTTCCAAAACGATGTGAATAAGTTACACACATAAATGATGTGGATAATGTGGATAATGTGGAAGGAAATTAGACACATTTTGGAAAGTATTGAAAATATAGGAAAAAACGAAAATGGTGGATAACTTAAAAATAAAAAGAAATCCACAGCGTTATCCCCAAAAAATGGTGGATAAAGCTGTGGATAATGTGGATAACTTTTACTTGACGAGATTTTCTCCTATTAAAACAACGTTTCCGGCGCCCATAGTTATCAACAAGTCGCCGTGGATACATTTTTTTTGTAAAAATTTTTCAATCTCCTCAAAAGTGTCAATATAAGTCACATTTTTGTGTCCAAGTTTTTCAATTTCCTGACGCAGTGTATCAGAACTGATGCCTAAATCATCTGTTTCTCTGGCTGCATAAATTTTTGCAAGTACAATATTGTCTGCAAGAGATAAGGCTTTGGCGAATTCACTCATCAAAGATTTGGTTCTTGTGTATGTATGAGGCTGGAAAACAACCCACAGATTATTGTGTGGATAAGTTTTGGCAGTCTTTAGAGTTGCCTCGATTTCATCTGGATGATGAGCGTAGTCGTCAATGACGGTCACACCGTTAAACTCACCCTTGTACTGGAAACGTCGGTCTGTTCCCTCATAGTTGTTCAGTCCTTTTACAATATATTCTGTAGGAATACCAATAGATTTACATGTGGCAAATGCAGCGAGGGCATTGAGCACATTGTGCAGACCGGGTACTTTTAAAGAAACAGTGGTCTTATCAGAACCGTTCACAACATCAAAAGTTGCACAGGCGACTTTATTATAGGTAATATTTTCTGGATAGAAATCAGATTTTTCTGCATCTAATCCAAATGTGAGATATTTGGATTTTAATCCATCTGTGAAATAATTTACATCATCAACCTCACTGTTGATAATCAGAGTTCCGTTCTCATCGAGATTATCTGCAAATGTTCGGAAACTGTGTCTAATATCGTCAATATCTTTGAAGAAATCAAGGTGGTCTTCTCTGACATTTAAGATAATATTTACATTTGAAATCAGAGATAAGAAACTGTTTGTATACTCACATGCTTCTGTGACAAAGTAATCAGAGTGTCCAATTCGGAAATTGCCGCCAATTGAGTGGAGGATACCACCGACTGAGATGGTAGGGTCACATTCATAAGCTAACATAATCTCTGAAATCATCGAGGTTGTCGTAGTTTTTCCGTGTGTTCCTGCAACAGAGATTGCTGTTTTATATTTTGACATCACAAGACCGAGAAGTTCGGCCCTTGTCATACATGCAATATCTTTTTCTCTTGCGGCCATAAGTTCCGGATTGTCATCTTTGATAGCGGCAGTGTAGACAACATATGAAATATCATCTGTAATATTGTCGGCGCTGTGTTCGTGAATAACAGTGGCACCTAAGCTTTCGAGCTTGTTTGTAATATCAGTTGTATTTCTGTCAGAACCAGATACGGTATATCCTTTGTCTAATAAAAGTTCAGCGAGTCCGCTCATGCTGATTCCGCCGATACCGATAAAATGAACATGACAAGGCTGGTTTATAACATCTTGAATCTTTTTCAAAAAAATCATTCCTTTCTTATTAACATATGGTTTATCGTTTTGTTTTTGATTAGTTCCATTATATCAGAATACAAGTAAAAGAAAAGTGTCTATTTGATTTTTTTGCCTGCCTCTGATATAGTTGTATCTACGGATTGTAAGAAAGTGCGGATTGTCAGAAAGGGATAAAAAGATGAATAAAGATGTAATTGTTGATATAAAAGGAAAACATGATAATGGTAATAATGAAGAGATTCACCTTAGTGGAAACGGAAGTTATCATATGGAACATGGAGTTCATTTTGTGAAATTTGAGCATATATTTGAGGGGAGTGACAAACCTACCAGAAATTTTCTGAAAATTGATGGAAATAGGGTGGAACTCAAACGATTTGGCACTGGAGCCTCACATATGATTTTTGAAAAAGGCAATGTCAATTATACACATTATCAGACGGCACTTGGCGTTCTTGATACAGGCTTTGACACGAAGGAAATTCAGATAGAAGAGGAAGATGACAAAATTGTGGTAAAAATCAGGTACCATATCGTCATGGATGGGGAAAAAATCTCTGCCTCTGATATAGAGATAAAGATTTCAAATCATTAAAAATACCACCTTTTCAGGTGGCATTTTTTCTTACTTTTTCTTATTTTCTTTCGCTTTCTGTTTTGCGAGTTTCTTCTCTGCCTTTAATTCTGCCTTTGTCTTAGGTGGTTCAGCGACAGGACCCCTAATTCTCTTAGCTGATAACACATAGATACCAGCGACATCGGCCTTAATCTCCTGCTTTGGAAGTACGTTTTTGAATACTTCTTCGTCTGCGATGAAAGACATAACTCTTGGACCGACTTTTACTTTGAGAACTGGCATTTTTGCTCTTTTTACCATTTTAGGAAGGTTTTCTGTAACAACCTTTGGTAAATTAGCCTCTGTCAGCTTCATCTTTTTCTTGTCAATAATATATAGTGTCATAACCTGAGACTGCTGCATCATAGAAGCACGTTGCTCATCTGATTTCTTTTTTGTTTTCTGACCAACAAAGTATAAAACAATTGCCAGAACAATTAACACAGCAAGAATGATTGCAGTGACAATAAACAATGTTTTCATAAAAAATTATCCTCCATAAAAAATAAAAACTAAAAATATATGTTAAAATATGTACTCCAATAAGGAATAATTATGTTAATTAAGTTACATTCTAACATTGATGACATAAAATTACAATTATTTTTTGTATCTTATTAATTGTTATAAAACATGTTCATCTAACATATGCTGAATTTGTTCCTGTGCATATGCACCGATAAATTTTTTCTCTTCTTTGGAAAGTTCCTTTGTGTAAATTGGAGCCCCAAATTCGATGGTAACTTTTCCGGATTTTAATTTTGGAAAATGATTTTCTAAAATGTCTGCTGTTCCAGTCATGGCAACAGGAACAATAATACCTGTTGATTTTTCTGCCATTTTCATACTGCCCTCTTTAAAAGGGAGCATCTTTCCGTCTTTAGAGCGTGTGCCCTCTGGAAATACGAACATAGAAACACCTGATTTAATATAGTCGGCAGCTTTTAAGATGGTTTTGAGTCCTTCTCGCACATTTGATCTGTCTAAGAACAGACAGTTGACATAGTACATCCAGATGTTGAGAAGAGGAACTTTTTTAATCTCGATTTTTGCAATAAATCCCATAACTTTTGGAATTGTCACATAAGATACAAGAATATCAAAAAAACTGTTATGATTTCCGACAAACAGACAGGCCTCGTCAGGAATATTTTCTTTGCCTTTTACCGTGAGTTTTACTCCAGTTAAAAATAGAATGATGCGAAACGCACAGACTACAATGGCATGGCTGCTTACATCTCTTGCATGTTTGCTGAACTTTCCAACAATCCATTCAATGAGAAATAGCGGAAGACTGATAATAAAGAAAATTATCAGAAATAATACTACTAGAATTAATCGAATCATATTGAACCTCGCATTTAAAATAATATATAAATGATATTATAAAAGTAATTTTTTTTCAATGGTTTGCATAAAAAGATTGCAAAGTGTGAAAAAATCTTATATGATATAGAATATGTGGGTTGCCTTGAGTGGAAGTTATTGGACTTTGAATCGGGGTTACATTCGTTTTAAATTTTGAGAGTGCGAAACACAAAAAGAGTCGTATCGTGGTCAGGAGCAGATGTTTTTGACTCTGATATGGTTAAATATGTTATCATAATTAAAATTACTATAAAATATTAAGAAAGAAAAGAATCAAAGGAGTTACATTGTATTATGAAGGAAATGAAAGATATTACAATTGCAGTTGCAGGAACCGGATATGTGGGACTTAGTATTGCCACACTGTTATCACAGCATCACAAAGTATATGCAGTCGACATTATTCCAGAGAAAGTGGAATTAATTAATAACAGAAAGTCTCCAATTCAGGATGACTATATTGAGAAATATTTAGCAGAAAAGGATTTGGATTTAGAGGCAACTTTAGATGGTGAAAAGGCTTATAAAGAGGCAGATATTGTTGTAATTGCTGCACCAACAAATTATGACAGCAAGACACAGCACTTTGACACATCAGCAGTAGAGGCAGTAATTAATCTTGTTATGAAAACAAATCAGGATGCAATCATGATTATCAAATCGACAATCCCTGTAGGATATACAAAACAGATTCGAGAGAAAACAGGAAGTAAAAATATCATCTTCAGTCCTGAATTTTTGAGAGAGTCAAAGGCATTATATGATAATCTGTATCCAAGCAGAATTATCGTTGGTACAGATATGGAAGACGAGAAACTGGTAGAGGCAGCTCATCTTTTTGCGGCATTGTTACAGGAAGGCGCAATTAAAGAAGATATTGATACTTTATTTATGGGATTTACAGAGGCTGAGGCTGTGAAGTTATTTGCAAACACATACCTTGCACTCAGAGTTTCTTACTTCAATGAGTTAGATACTTATGCTGAGATGAAGGGATTGAATACAAAACAGATTATTGACGGAATCTGTCTGGATCCAAGAATCGGAACACATTACAACAATCCGTCATTTGGATATGGTGGTTACTGTCTGCCAAAGGATACAAAGCAGTTGCTTGCAAACTACAAAGATGTACCAGAGAACTTAATTGAGGCGATTGTTGAGAGTAACCGCACAAGAAAAGATTTCATTGCAGACAGAGTTTTGAATACTGCCGGCTATTATGCGTATGATGAGGATGACGATTACGATCCTAAGATGGAGAAGAAAGTTGTCATCGGTGTTTACAGACTTACAATGAAGAGTAATTCGGACAACTTCAGACAGAGTTCAATTCAGGGTGTTATGAAGAGAATTAAGGCAAAAGGTGCAGAAGTGGTTATTTATGAGCCAACACTTGAGGACGGAGCAACATTCTTCGGAAGTAAAGTGGTAAACGACCTTGCGAAGTTTAAAGAGATGAGTCAGGGAATCATTGCCAACCGATATGACAGTGAGTTAGATGACGTGAGAGAGAAAGTATATACAAGAGATATTTTCCAGAGAGATTAATCAACTATTGATTGAAAAAAGTCCCGAAAAGTTTTAAAATAGAAGTAATCAAGTCGCTGTTGCGATAGCGAATACTATATTTAAAAAGAGAGGGACGTGCTTATGAGAAAATCAAAATTTATTTTGGGACTTGCCAGTAGCGTGTTTGCATTATCTTTTGCAATGACGGGTACAGCAAGTCTCAATGTTTATGCAGAGGAAACCGTAACGAAGACGGTGGATGCAATTGGCGGGAATGACGGAGATACAGCAACATTAGAAGAAGTAATCACAGCTCATTCGGAAGAGGTTCGAACATATCTTTCTGTTGGGGAAACCTATACAGAAAATCAGCAAAAGGCGATTGATGCAATCGCAAATGCGTTGAATACAGGAGCAACCAGTGTACGACTTTCAAGATATGACATTATACAGGATGATGTTGCTGAACTTTTTGCGGCAGCCAAACAGAAGAATCCGCTTGGATGGGCAGCACACAAGTCTACAAGTGGGTATTCGTGGAGTTATACCCCACAGACAGGATATGCTACTACTCTTATTTTTGAAAATGATTACACAAAGGATGAAATCAAGGCAAGATATGCAGCATTGAAGGCGAAGGTAGATGAGATTAAGGCATCTGTTCCGGAAGGACTTGAGCAGGATGAGATTGTATTATATCTTCACGACTATCTTGCTTATAATACAGCTTACGATATGATAAATTACAAAAAGAATACACTTGGACCAGATGTATATTCTGCGTATGGTCCTTTGGTTAATGGACAGGCTGTGTGTCAGGGATATTCAGAGGCTTTCCGATTACTCTTGAACGAATATGGCATTGAGTCAAAGATTGTTACAAGCCAGTATTTGAATCACGCATGGAATCAGGTTTATCTGAATGGAAAATGGTATCATGTCGATGTTACATGGGATGATCCAACCATGTCGAACAACACAATGGTGACATCTACAGAGGATATTTATGGTATATGTCAGCACAAAAACTTCCTTGTAGATGATGAGACAATCATAAGTACAGGTCACAGAGAATGGGATGGCGGATTTGAGACATGTACATCAAAAGATTATATAAATACAGGAATTACAAAGGTTAATTCCAGAGCATATAAAGTAGATGGCGCATGGTATTACTTATATAATACAGCATCAGGCAATTATCTCACATCAAACGTGTATAAGACAGATGACATTTTTGGTGGAAATCTCACAGCAACAAAATTGGATGCACAGAGTGAGGCAAGTGATTACTGTCTGGGATACTACGATGGCAATTTCTACTATACGGATTTCTTCAATGGAGAAATTTGTACAGTATCAAAAGATGGTACAGGCTATAAGACAATGAAGTCTGAGATTGGCTACAATGATTTCGTAAAAGAATTAAAAGTAAGCGATACAGGACTTATGACATATGTATATCAAGGCTCTTCAGACGAGCATACATATCAGATTCCACTTGCTCCAGAGCCAGACAAAGCGCTTGAGTTAAATGTTGCAGCAAAATTCACAGAAGTATCAAAAAACACAGTGATTAAAATTACAGCAAATGCCTCAGAGGGAAGTAAAGAAGGTTATAGATACAGATTTTCTGTAACAAATAATCAGACAGGCAAATCAGCAAACTTAACTGAGTATCAGACAGGCAATGAGTTCTGGTGGAATTCAGGCTCTGCCGGTTCAAAAACAATTACAGTTGAAGTACAGGACAGCAAAGGAAATTATACAAAGAAATCCGTTGACATCAATGTTGTAGATTTTACATCATCAATAAAAGCTCAGTATACAAAAGTATCAAATGGAGTGAACAATAAGATTACAGCAAATGCAGCAGGTGGTATTGGAACAAAGACATACAGATTCCGTATCAAAGATGAGGCAACAGGAAAGGTTGCAACACTGAGAGATTATCAGGCATCAAGTGAATTTACATGGAAAACAGGTTCTAAAGGAACAAAAGTCATTTATGTAGATGTAAAAGATGCAAATGAATCAGTTGCTACATCAGCAATCAGAATTAATGTAGTTCCATTGACTGCGAACATTTCAGCACTCACAACATTAGCAGTTCCAGAATCTCTTGATGTACTCAAGGCATCAGCAGCAGGCGGAACAGGAAATTATAAGTATACATTCAGAATTAAGAACAACGATACAGGAAAGACAGCTACACTGAAAGATATTTATCAGGTAGGAAATGTTTATAACTGGAACGCAGGTCCGGCAGGTTCAAAGACATTATATGTTGATGTGACAGATGGAACAGGGGCAAAAGCTACAGCATCTGTGAATGTAACAGTTAAAAAATCAGACCTTGCAGTAAAATTGACAGCAGCAAGTACAACACCAAAGGCAAATGCAGTGAATGTTCTCACAGCAACTCCTTCTGGTGGTTCTGGAAAATATACCTATACATTCCGCATTAAAAACAATGTAACAGGAAAAACAGCTACATTAAAAGAGGTAGATCAGGTAGGAAATATTTATAACTGGAACGCAGGTCCAGCAGGTTCAAAGACGTTATATGTTGATGTGACAGACAGCACAGGTAAGAAAGTGACAGCATCAATTGACGTTACTGTAAAATAGTCGGGTATATATATATTTATACCGAAAATCTATAGCTGATATATATTGTTTATATATTTAAAGAAGAAACTCTTATGGCGAAAATGCCGTGAGAGTTTCTTTTTGTGTAAAATAACCTTATAAAAGAGCGAAAAAGAGATGATATTTATGATATTGTGTAAGATTTATCGTCAAATTTACTAAATTTTTAGAAATAATTGTGTAAAAATACACAAAATGCTAAAAATGCTAATTTTCATTTGACTATTTTATGTAGAATGTGTATATTATACACAAAGTGCTGTACTTTGTTTTTGGGTTTGGGAGTGTTTTTTCATATCCCATATTTTTATGCCCTCAGAAACAAAGTTTAAGGAAATTAACAGTGCGTGGGAACAATCAAATAAGAAAAGAATCAGAAAGGAAGGAGATTTCAAAAAATGAGATCAAAGAACATGAAAAAACGAATGTTCAGCGGTTTTCTTGCTATGACAATGGTGAGCACACTTGGAATGAATTTTACAGGTATGCAAAAGCCGGTAGTAGCAGAGGCGAGCGCAGCAGACTACGGTCTGGCGGACAAGTGTGAAGATGGTAATATCTTACACTGTTTTAACTGGAAGTTGAATGACATCAAGGCAATGCTTCCAGAGATTGCACAGGCAGGATTTACATCCGTTCAGACATCACCACTTCAGCCACATGATGCAAGTGGACAGTGGTACTGGTTATATCAGCCAACATATTTCACAGCCGGCAATGATTTGGGTTCTAAAGAGGATTTAAGAGCATTATGTACAGAGGCTGATAAGTATGGCATTAAGATTATTGTCGATGTGGTGGCAAACCATTTGGCAGGTAATCATCAAAATATTGATCCGGAATTAAAAAATAATAGTTTTTATCATAATTCAGGATTTAACAGTGACAATACAGACTGGAATAACAGATGGCAGGTAACACACTGTGATATCGGTATGCCTGACCTCGTATCAGAGAATTCATTTGTACAGCAGAAAGTAAGAAATTACATTCAGGAACTAAAAGGTCTTGGTGTAGATGGATTACGTTTTGATGCAGCAAAACATATTGGAGTTCCAAGTGAAGGCTGTGATTTCTGGCCAAATGTACTTGATAGTGAAATGTATAACTATGGTGAAATTCTTGACAGCCCTGGTGGAGATGGCGCTGCCGTTATGAAAGAATACACCAAGTATATGGGAGTTACAGACAGCCAGTATGGAAATAATATTACAAGAGATATTAGAGACGGAAAGATGTCTGACTTATCAGGAGCCGGTATAGGTGACGGTGGTTGGGTCAGCAAAGGAAGTCCTACAAACAGAATGGTATATTGGGCAGAGAGTCACGATACCTTCTGTAACAACGGATGGACAAGATTTTTAAGTGAGAGTATCATTGACAGAAGTTATGCAGTATCTGCCTCAAGAGCAAACTCACAGGGACTTTACCTCTCAAGACCTTCAGAGAAAGAACATACAAGAATCATGTATGGACTGAAAGGTTCTACACATTTTACATCAAAAGAGATAGCAGCAGTTAACCATTTACACAATGCAATGGTTGGACAGAAAGAATACTTAGTGACAGAGAGTAACTGTGACGTAGTAGTTCGTGGTAACGGTTCCACTGTCGGCGGAGCTACACTTGTAAATGTAAATGGTGGCTCAAAACAGGTATCTGTTAAGAATGGTGGTAGCTTAATTCCAGCAGGTACATACAAAGATGAGGTTTCTGGAAATACATTCACAGTAACATCATCAACAATCTCAGGACAGATTGGAGATACCGGTATTGCAGTTATCTACACAGCAGCAACACCTCAGTCGGGAATTTCTGCATCTTTAAAGAGCGGAAGTAAGATTTCAGGAACTGCAACAGTTACATTAAATGCTAAGAATGTAACAAACGCAAGATACACAACATCTGAGGGAGATTCAGGAAGTTTCACAGATGGACAGAAGATTACACTTGGCGCATCTACTCCAGAAGGCTCAAGTGTAACACTTACATTGACAGCAACATCAAATGATGGACAGTCATTGAAAGAGACATATACATACTCGACAGCAAAAGGCCGTGTAAAACCTACATTAAACGGTGCAGGATTTATCTACGATAACAGCCAGACAAACTGGTCAACAGTTACAGCCTATGTATATGATGAATCATCAGGAACAGCAACAACAAATGGCTCATGGCCGGGTGTAAATATGAAAGATGCCGGAGATGACTACTTTGTATATGAACTTGATTCGAAGTTCTCAAATCCAAGCAATGTAAGAGTAATCTTCAGCAACAGCGGTGCGAACCAGAATCCGGGAGCACAGCAGCTGGGATTCCAGATGACATCAGATACAATGATTTATGAGAATGGTTCATGGTCAGAGTATTCAAATCCAGTGACAAACGGAACAGTAGTTGTAAACTATCAGGATGCTTCTGGTAAGAAACTTGCAGAGTCAGTGACATACACAGGAAAAGTTGGTGAGTCTTACACAACAACAGCAGTATCTGTTTCTGGATACACATTAAGTTCTACACCAGCAAATGCAACAGGTAAGTTCGCAGCAGGAACAACAACAGTTACATATGTATATAATAAGAACGCATCAAATGATCCAGTTGTAAATACTTCACTTGCAAGTGGAAGTTCATTCTCAACAGAGACAGCAGTTACAACTCTTTCATTAGAGAACGCAGTAAAGGGTACATATTCTGTAGATAACGGACCAGTAAAAGAATTTACAGGTACAGCAAAAGTAACATTAGGTAGAGGTAAAGTTGCTGACAGCACAGTAACAGTAAAAGCAACAGCAACATCTGCTGCAGGCGCAACAAAAGAATATACATTTACTTATAATAAGAAATATGAAGTAAAATCTTCTGTACAGTCAGTAACAACATACAATGCAGCAAGCAATTCATCACTTGCAAGCTATTATTCAACAAACAAAGCAGGATTTGGTGCAAATAAGACAATTACAGTTGACGGAGATATTTCAGACTGGGATAGTTCAATGATTATCGCACAGGGTACAGCAAACGATGACCCTCGTGTATACAGACCAAATTCAATGTATGAAGTTCCACTTGATCTTTATACATTATATGCAGCTTATGATGACAACAATGTATATCTCATGTGGGAGATGACAAATGTTCAGGACGTTGTAGCACCGGGCGATGATTATCCATTATCACAGGGTGTCCTTTACAACACAATGAATATTCCTTTCTTCATTGCAATCAACACAAATAAATCAGCAGATGCAATCGGAAACAAAGGACAGTTAGCAACAAGCGGAACAATCTGGGGTTCAGGAATTACATTTGAGAACAGCTTTAACAGATTAATCGCAATTTCAACAAATGGAGCAAACGGACCATATGTATATGCAGGCTCAAGTGCAGGATTAGATGCAACAGAGAAATATGGACCAGTTGCAAACGCAGCAAAGAATATTCAGAAATCAGGTATCCAGTTCAAATATGGAATGGGTATTAAGAGTACACAGGTATGGGGACTTGACGGAGCTTATGGTGAGACAAGTTCAACAAATCCAAGAACAGTTGGAGATATGTGCAACGAGAATGGCAAATGGGTTGACTTCAATACAAAGGGTCACAAGAGTGCAACAATGGATTTCCACTATGAGATGTCTATTCCACTTTCAGAACTTGGCATTACAAAATCAGATATCGTAAACAATGGTATCGGAGCAATGGTTATCATGACAAGTGGTAAGTCTGGTATGGACTGTCTTCCATATGACCTCGCTATGAATGATCAGGCTGACCTTGATGATTCAGCAGGCTCACAGGAGAACAACAGTTTTGAGAAATCAGATGAGGATCACATTACAGCAGCATTTGCAGGAATTGGAAAAGGCGGAGCAACACCTCCACCAGTGGTAGTAACAACACCATTACAGGTAAACTTCGGTGCAGACAGATCTGCTCCACAGTCAGCAAACACAGCTCTTAAATTATCAGCAGTTGGATACGGTGGAACAGCACCTTACACATATGAGTTTAAGGTTGATGGAACTACAGTAAAAGCAAACAATAGTACAACAACAGCAAACTGGACAGCAACAGCAGGTGAGCACACATTAACATGTATCATCAAAGATGCTAAGGGAAGTACAGCTACAGTTAACAAAGGATATACAGTAGAAGGAAAAGTTGTAAATGATTTATCTGTTTCATTGACAGCAAGCAAATCTACAGTAGCACCTAAGGGAACAGTAACACTGAAAGCTGCTGCAGCAGGTGGTTCAGGAAGTTACAAGTATACATATACAATTTCAGCAAATGGAAATACAGCAAATCTTGCTTCAAACAGCAGCTCAAACAGCTATAACTGGACAGCAGGAACAGCAACAGGAACAAAGACACTGAAAGTTACAGTAACAGATTCTACAGGAAAGACAGCAACAGCTTCTACAACTGTAACAGTACAGGGAACTGTATCACCACTTTCTGTAAAATTAGCAGCAAGTAAATCTACAGTAGCAACAAAGGGAACAGCAACACTTACAGCAACAGCAGCAGGTGGTTCAGGAAGCTACAAATATACATATAGTATTTCAGCAAACGGAAAGACAGTTGTTCTTGCAACAAACAGTACATCAAAGACATACAATTGGACAGCAGGAACAGCAGCAGGAACAAAGACATTTACTGTAAAAGCAACAGATTCTAAAGGAAAGACAGCGACAGCTTCTACAACAGTAACAGTACAGGCAGCTTCAAATCTTTCTGTAAAATTAGCAGCAAGCAGTACAGTAGCACCAAATACAACAGCAACACTTACAGCAACAGCAGCAGGTGGTTCAAAGAGCTACAAGTACACATTTATTGCAAGAGATAATGCAACAGGAACAACATCTGTACTTGCTTCAAATCAGACATCAAATGTATACAAATGGAATACAGGAGCAATTGGTTCTAAGACAGTTTCTGTAGTAGTAACAGATTCAAAGGGAGCAACCGCTTCATCAAGTGTAAATGTAACTGTTAAGAAACAGACACTTGCAGTCAAGTTAGCAGCAAGCAAGACAACAGTAGCAACAAAGGGAACAGTAGCACTTACAGCTACAGCTTCAGGTGCAACAGGAGCATGCAAGTATACATATAGCATTACAGCAAATGGAAAGACAGTCGTTTTGGCATCAAACAGTACATCAAACAAATATAACTGGACAGCAGGAACAGCAACAGGAACAAAGACACTTACAGTTAAGGTAACAGATGCAGCAGGAAAGACAGCTACATCTTCTGTAAATATTACAGTAAGTAATACAGCACTTTCTGTAAAATTAGCAGCAAGTAAGACAACAGTAGCACCTAAGACAACAGCAACACTTACAGCTTCAGCAGTAGGTGGTTCAGGAAGCTACAAATACACATACAGCATCACAGCAAACGGAAAAACAGTCGTTCTTGCATCAAACAGTACATCAAAGACATACAACTGGACAGCAGGAACAGCAACAGGAACAAAGACACTTACAGTTAAAGTAACAGATGCAGCAGGAAAGACAGCTACATCTTCTGTAAATATTACTGTTGGTTCAGCAGCATTATCTGCAAAGATTAGTGCAGCAGCAACAACTGTAAATAGAAATACAGTAGATAAACTTACAGTAACAGCAGCAGGTGGAGCAGGAAACTACAAATATACATTTGTAATCAGAAATAATAATACAGGTGCAGCAGCAGTTCTTGCTTCAAGTCAGACATCAAACGTTTATAACTGGAATTCAGGATCAGCAGGATCAAAAACACTTACTGTAGTAGTAACAGATGCAAAAGGAGCAACAGCTACAGCATCAGTTAATGTTACAGTAAAATAAGAACAGAACAACGAAGCAGTATCTTAAGTAGTATATGATGAACGAAGGTTCATATGTCTGCCAGGTGAGCCTTAGCAGATATATGAGCCTCGTTTTTCTATAAGCAATACAGTATTTGTTTGAAAACGAACATTCACGAATATCTGATTCGGCTAAAAGTTCAAATTAATATGGTTTTGAAACAATACTGCAATCGTAAAGATTGAAAATATTTAAAGAAAAAGAAAGGAAGCGAGAAGAAAATGAAATTATCAGGCAAAAAGATTTTTGCTAAGATTTCTGCAACAATCATGGCAGCAGCAGTGATTACAACTTCTGCGATGGCAGGTTTTGAACCAGCGCGCAAGATTGTAAAAGAAGAAGTTGCAGAGGCAGCAGCGAATGTGCTGTCAAATGAAGATCGCGGAGTTATCTATGCAAACTCCAGAACAGACTTCAGAGATGAGTCGATTTATTTCTTAATCACCACAAGATTTTATGATGGTGACCCAAGTAACAATGCAAGAACATCAGAGGACAAGAAGGC
This sequence comes from uncultured Eubacteriales bacterium, assembly GCA_900321855.1. Taxonomy (GTDB): domain Bacteria; phylum Bacillota; class Clostridia; order Lachnospirales; family Lachnospiraceae; genus Bovifimicola. The sequence continues at coordinate 71,353 of ONXS01000002.1, forward strand.
GCAGAATCCAGAGGACGATCCATCATGGAGAGGTGATTTTGCCGGTTTGATTGAGAAACTTGATTATATTAAGGCTCTTGGATTTACAGCAATCTGGATTACACCAGTTGTACAGAATGATTCCGGTTATGATTATCACGGCTATCATGCGTACAATTTTAAGGCAGTAGATAACAGATATGAATCAAATGGTATTACATACCAGACATTGATTGATGCCGTTCATGCAAAAGGTATGAAGGTAATTCAGGATATCGTATTAAACCACACTTGTAACTGGGGTGAAGAAAACTTAAACAAATTAGGTGGAACTTCCCTGCAGCAGCAGTTATCCAGTGATGTGTATGGAACAAGAAATCAGGTAGTTATGAATGGTAAAGGAGATCCTTTAAACATTTATCATCACAATGCATTCTGTGGTGGCGGTGACTGGGATAATTACGAGGCACAGCGAAAGACCATTGCAGATGACTGTTTTGATTTGGAGACAGAAAATCCAGTTGTAAACAACTACCTTATCGATGCTTATACAGATTACATCAATATGGGTGTTGATGGATTCCGTATTGATACGGTAAAGCATATCTCAAGACTTACATTTAACTCAACATTCCTTCCAGCTTTCAAAAAAGCAGGTGGAGATAACTTCTATATGTTTGGTGAGGTATGTACAAAGGGACATGATGTATGGTATAGAGACGCTCCTCCTATTTCAACATGCTTCTATACATGGAATACTGATCAGTCATATAAATGGACAGAAGATTTGTACTTTGCTCCTGGAACATATACTATAGGAATATGGTGTTATGGTTTTGTTACAACGAATGGAACAGTTGCTAATATAGTTTTTCCATTTTCTCCCACATATCCACAACTTTCATTTGAGAATCATTAATCCATGCATTCACTTCATCATTGCACCGATGTATTGTTGAGACTGCAATATCCACTTTCTTATCAATCATAGAATAATCCATATTTAACAGATCTCGATTCACCTTAGGAGGTTTATTCTGACTTCTGACGACAGACAAAAAAATCACATCAAATTCCATGCCCTGAAACGCATC
>ONXS01000042.1 GCA_900321855.1 uncultured Eubacteriales bacterium
TGGTTCATAGTTTCGTGGCATAATAAAATCCTTCTTTCTTTGATTTTGATATTATATCTTAAAAGCCACTTGTGTTACAACTATATTATACCACTTCAATCATACCAATGGTCAGTCTCGTCAATGGGGCTGGTATCATTGGAAAAATGGCTCGGTAGAATCATGGTCGGGCTATGCCGGAGCAGGAGGTTCTTCAGGAAACATGAGCAGTTCTTACACTCCATACACTGCAAGAAACAACAGTATTACCTGCAACATTCATTTTGTGACTCCGAGAAGTTCGGCAACCTCTGTGCCTTCTTCGACCTATGATGTATTTAAGGATAAAACGGTGACGATTCCAGAATATATCGACAGCGATTCAGCTGTTAATTTCATTGGATGGAAGGTCACAAAGTATTGTTCTTCTCCAAGCGGAAATGGTCCATTTTCTATAGGTGGTAGAATTTACCAACCAGGAGAGATATTACATTTAGAATCCTATACCATGGGAGACATTGAGCTGACCGCAATCACAGATACCTTTGATTCTCTAAGTGCCAGCGATCAACTGACCATTCGAGTAAACAGTGAGGCACCAACAGTAAATTATTATACTTATCATATTGGGATAAAACAGGGAGATACAATTGTCACAGCAGGACAGATTTCAATTGGAGATAATCTCGTACAGCCCTCATCAGACGGAAGTTATGAGCTGGTTTTAACTTCTAATTCTCCCCTTCCGATTAAAATCGGTGGAAGAGAGGTCGGTCAGACAGCCACATTTTCAGAAAATATAAGCAACACAACGATACAGAAGATGACGGTGAGAGTATCAGGAATGGAAGTGACCAGTCTTAAAGCAACGGATTATGGAACGTTGAATACGGAAGGAAGGTTAGACAGTGGTGTTCAGATTTTTTCAGCGTATAGCGTAGATGATGGAACGCTTTTTGTTAACTCTTATGACATTTGCGTAAATGGCGAAAATACTGGCAAAACAATTCGTTGGGGTGAAACGACAGATGTGGTATATCACACCCTCACAGTACAATTTAATTTGACTGGTATGGATAAGTCTGACATCAAAAGAGTGGAACTAAAGCACCCAGATACAGGAAATGCCTTATTTATGAACTATAACAGCGAGACAGGAGTGGCAACTTATGTAAAACTTTATGATGATACCGCTTATGAAATTTTTGTAAATGGAGAGAAGACAACAAAACACGGCAGTTTTGAGACAAGCCACACGGTAACAGTCGATTTCACACGATACACAACTTTGGTACAGATTTATAGAGATAGTGAACCTTATCATGTTGGAGATGTCTATTTTGGAGAGACACCAATGGTTCGTGTGAGCGCAGGAATGTATCAGCTTATGACAAATAGTCAGGAAAACAAAGATATTTTCATAGACGGCAAAAAAGTCAGAGAGGACGTATCATCTGGTCAGACTTACGATATCAATTATTACACTGTACAGTATGAATTTTCAGATGATGAGCGATTTGTGGATACACAGCAAGGTACATTACCGATAGATGAGACAGAGTATCTTGCAAGTACTAATGTTACAATGATGGAACACACGGATATTTTAAATGGAGCTTGGGTGTTTGCAGGCTGGAAGATTGGTGATACAGTTTACCATGAAGGTGATGCAATACAAATAGCAGAGACAATTCATGCAAAGGCAGCATGGACAAGAGCAGATATCAGCACAGCTATGATGCAGCTCAGTGAGAGAAGTTTTCCTTATAATGATGCATCACAGATTCCAGAGATTACAGTGATTCATAATGGCATCGAATTAGTTCGAGGTACAGATTATGATTTGACATTTACAAACAGCAATACCTATGCCGGCAGTGATGCGACAGTAGACCGAACAACCATGAATGTGGGAACAGTCACTGTGACAGCAACAGGACTTGGCGTTTATGAGGGAAGCGTATCAGACGTTTATACCATTGAACCGGCAGACCCGGCAGAGATTATTCTCACAAATAAGATTACAGGTACAGCAGGTGACAAGACAAAGACATTTCAGATTAACGTAGAGTTCACATTGTCAGATGATGCCGAAGGTATGGCAATGACCATGCCAGAGACAATTACCTGTATGAAAGGTTCTGAGTCAGAAGAACTACAGGTTACAGACAACAAAGTTACAGTTGCACTTGGCGACAAAGAGACTGCAATTTTATACAATGTTCCAAGATACATCAAATATACCATAACTCCAGTAGATGCAAGAGGATATACCTTCACAGGAGGACCAGAAGACGCGATATTGACATCAAGTGCTGAAATTTATGTAGATTTCCACAAAGACATGGCAATCCCGACAGGAACCAATGTCGATGCAATCAATCCGAGATGGTTTTTGGTATTTATGATATTTGCAGTGACAGGAATGATTGTGGTAAAGCGAAAAAATTGGGGTCAGACCCCATAGTTGTGACTAACTCGCAAAGCCCCCAACACCAGAACAAAATGATATGATGTGAAATAACAACAAAACAAAAACAGTGACTATCGCGCTGTATCGACACTCCAATCGTTAGATTTTTTGGTCTAACTTTTGGGGGCGGTACGCACAACGGTGGTCACTGTTTTTTTGACAATAGATTGTTTGTGGAGTGTATCATTTATTATGGAATGGAGAGATTAGTTGTTATAACATATTTATGTTTATTATTATTGACATAATATCATATAATGTTTATAATAATAAACATAAAAATAAGACATGACAAATGAGAAAGTATTGAGGTAAATATAAATGAGAAAAGCGGCATATAATATATTACCAGCAACAGAAGAAATATTAAAAACGATGGGCGAACAGATTAAATTGGCAAGACTACGACGTAATTTTTCAGCAGAGCTAATTGCAGAGAGGGCAGGAATTAGTCGGGCAACACTTTGGAAGGTAGAATCTGGTAATCCAGCTTGTGCAATAGGGATTTATGCAGCAGTACTTCATGCACTAAATAATATGGACCAAGATTTATTAATGGTTGCAAAAGATGATGCAATGGGAAGAAAGCTACAGGATATGAAATTGCTTACAAGAAAGAGGGCATCGAGGAGGAGAAAAAATGGCTGAATCAGTTAATAAAACCTGGCTCTTCGCTGGGAGGTGCACGACCGAAAGCAACAGTTGTAGATGAAAATGGTGAGTTGTGGATAGCAAAATTCCCATCTAAACATGATGAAAATGACACGGGGGCTTGGGAAAAAGTAGTTCATGATTTGGCAAAATTATGTAAATTAGATGTTCCAGAATCTAAAATTGAAAAATTTTCTAAGTTAGGTAGTACATTTTTGGTAAAACGTTTTGACCGAGAAGGAACGAAGAGAATTCATTTTGCCTCTGCGATGACATTATTAGGTAAGACAGATGGTGATGATGCTGCTAGTGGAATCAGTTATTTGGATATTGTTTCGTTTATTAAGGCCAATGGTTCAAATCCAAAACAGGATATTATAGAATTGTGGAAGAGAATTGTATTTAATATGGCGGTAAGTAATACCGATGACCATCTTAGAAATCATGCTTTTTTATATACAAGATTGGGTTGGAAATTATCGCCGCTTTATGATGTGAATCCAATTCCATATGGAGATGAACTGTCACTAAACATAGATGAATTCGATAATCGAATTTCTAAAGAGTTGGTCATGGATATTGCACCGAAATTTGGAATAAATAAACAAGATGCAGAAGTATATTTGCAAGAAATTTTAACGAATGTAAGGGAGAATTGGATTTTGATTGCAAAGAAATATGGTCTGATAAGAGGACAAATAGAAGATATGCGTCCGGCATTTAGTTTTTGTAACTAGGGGTCAGACCCCATAGTTGTGACTAACTCGTAAAGCCCCCAACACCAGAACAAAATGATATGATGTGAAATAACAACAAAACAAAAACAGTGACTATCGCGCTGTATCGACCCTCCAATCGTTAGATTTTTTGGTCTAACTTTTGAGGGGGCGGTACATACAACGGTGGTCACTGTTTTTTACTGACAATAGATTGTGATGTCGTGTAATTAGCAATAGAATATGATATATAAATAAATTTGACTTGTAACATAAAAAGCGTTACAATTAAAATATATGAAATGAGGTGATTGTTTGACGAAATATTTAGAACAGGTCATGCATCAAAGTATTATAGAACGTCCATATGATTCTGTAGAAAAATTACCATTGGGATGCAGAAATGCCTTTCAATTAACTATTATACAAATTCAAGAACAAGAAATTCTTTTAGCAGCACCAATTGATACAATGAATTTAACTGAACTTCGTAAAATGCGAATTCAACTAGAAAGATATACAGGACATCAATGTGCATTTTATTTAAAAAAAGCAAACTGGTATTCCGTTCCAAAAATGGTGGAAGAGGGAATACCATTCATATGGGAGAATCATCAGATATATTTGCCTTTTATAGGATTACTTTTGAAAAAAAATGAACAGAGAACTCCAAAGAGTTGTTTTGTTATTTCATTTTTAACGCAGAAATTATTGTTGAGAGCACTATATGAAAATTGGAAAGATGTATCAGCGGTAAGGGCAGCAGAGAAACTTGGAGTCTCCAGAATGTCAGTTACAAGATGCTTTGATGAAATTCAGGCTTTAGGAATGACATTTCTAAAAATGAATGGCAGGTCAAGGCGTTTCTTTGCAATAGATGATAAAAAAGCAATGTGGGAAGAGATGCGTCCATTTTTGCGTAACCCCATTATTCGAGAGTTTAGATTAGAAAGAAAGCCAAATGCAGAGATGGTTTTAAGCGGAATATCAGCACTTGCAGAATACTCTATGTTGGGAGAGGATAGTTATGTCACATATGCTGTAGGAAAAAATCAAGTTAAAGCGTTGGATTTAAAGTCTATACGAGAAATCACAAGGAATGAGGAGCCAATATGTATTGTGCAGGAAGTGGGATATATATTACCATTTAAAAATGAAAATATAGTAGATCCACTTTCGTTGACTTTAATGCTGTCAGATGAGGAGCTTAAAGATCCTCGTGTAGAGAGTTGTATGAATGAAATGTTGGAGGAGTTTGTATGGTAAAAGGAATAGATATTTTTAGGGAATATTTTAAAGAATACACAGACCAATATGTATTGATTGGTGGTGCGGCATGTAGTATATCTTTTGAAGAACAGGATATTAATTTTGGACGAACAACAAAAGATCTTGATATGGTTCTTATTGTAGAAGCAGGGACAAAACAGTTTGGACAACGCTTTTGGAAATTTATTAAAGATGGAAAATATAGAATTCGAGCAAAGAGCAATGGTAAACCGCAATTCTATAGATTTGATAAGCCTGAAGATGAGCGTTTTCCTAAGATGATAGAATTGTTTTCCAGAACAGACTATTTATTACAAGAGGAAAATGGTCTAACACCGATTCATATTGACGATTCGGTATCAAGCCTTTCTGCAATTCTATTAAATGATGCCTATTATCAGACTTTACTTGAAGGAAGAGAAATAATGATGGGCATTTCTGTATTAAAGCCAGAATGGATTATTCCATTTAAAGCAAAGGCATGGTTGGAGCTTAGAGAGAAACAAGAGGTAGATTCATCTGATATTAAGAAACATCGAAATGATATTATTCGCATTTTGGCTGACATGGTATTACAAAAATGTATTCTTCCAGATGAAGTGCAAAAGGATATGCAGAAATTTATAGAGCAATTTGATGTTACGGAAAGTGAATTAAAAAATTTAAAAATTCGAGGAACAAAGCCCGAAGATATTAGAAAAGTATTACAATTGATTTATCTAGACTGAAAATGGGAAAATGGGGTCAGACCCCATAGTTGTGACTAACTCGCAAAGCCCCCAACACCAGAACAAAGTGATATGATTTGAAATAACAACAAAACAAAAACAGTGACTATCGCGCTGTATCGCCCCTCCAATCGTTAGATTTTTTGGTCTAACTTTTTGGGGGCGGTACGCACAACGGTGGTCATTGTTTTTTTAACAAAATGCGATTTAAAAATTAAATTAGATATTAATTATTTTAATTAGAAAAATAATTAATCTTGCATTATAATCATACTATAGAAACACGAAAAATTAAAAAATGATTATAAACATGATATGGAGGAATTTAAAATGGCAAAGCATTTAGTTATCTATTATTCAAGAAAAGGACAGAATTATGTAAATGGTGGTATTAAAAATCTCTCAAAGGGAAATACAGAAATTTGTGCAGAATTTATCCGTGATGCGGTAGGAGCGGATTTATTTGAGGTAGATACTGTAAAAGAATATGCAGCAGATTATATGACTTGCATTGATGAGGCAAAGGTTGAGTTACAAAAACAGGCAAGACCAGAGTTAAAGGCGTATCTCGATAACATTGATGAGTATGACAATATTGTTGTTGCTGGTCCATGTTGGTGGGGAACATATCCAATGGCAATCTTTAGCCAGCTCGAAAAATTAGATTTTACAGGTAAAAATGTATTTGCACTGATGACACATGAGGGTTCTGGACTGGGAAGTTGCGAGCGCGACTTAAAGAAATACTGTAAAGGTGCAACTGTAGGAAAAGGACTTGCCATTCACGGTGCAGATGCAGGGGTTTCACAGTCTGCAGTGGCTGCATGGGCACAGAAAATTATGAAATAAGAGTGTAACAACACGGAAAAAAATCACAAAAAAATTGCAGAGAAATAAGGTTGTTACAAAAAATAATATTATCCAGAATAATAAAAAAATTGATAGAAAATATATTTGCAGGAAATATCAGATAAAACAAAAACTGATAGAAAGCATATTTGCAAGAAACATCAGATAAAACAAAAAAAATGATAGAAAGCATATTTGCAAGATAGGAAAAGAGGTAAAATCATGGAATATTCAGAAGGTTATGTATATGAGTTAATGAATCAGGGAGGTCCAACCGATGTAAGAGAATCATATTTTGGGGAGGCAGTAGAAGAGATGATGCGGGCAAGAACGCTTTGTGCAAAGGCAAATGCAAAAATGCCAGATGACCCTACTTATGTAAATGATTTGGAGGAGCTGTTTGGACAAAAACTTGACGAGGTGAGAATTCTCACACCATTTATCTGTGATTTTGGAAATCGTGTCACATTTGGCAAAGGAGTCTTTATCAATCACTCAGCAATACTTTCTGCGTCTGGAGGGATTGAGTTTCAAGATGGCTGTATGGCAGCACCGGGACTTCGCATTGCAACCATTAACCATGACATGAATCAGAGACATACAACTTATACTTATGGCAAAGTGACGATTAAGAAAAATGCGTGGATTGGTATGAATGTTACGATATGTCCGGGAGTGACCATTGGTGAATATGCAGTGGTTGGGGCAGGTGCAGTTGTCACAAAAGACGTTCCAGATTATGCGGTAGTTGGAGGCGTGCCGGCGAAAGTAATTCGCATGCAAAATCCAGAGGAGCAGAAGGAATAGGAAAATATAACAGACCATTACAATATCAATATGTTGAACGCAGATAAGCAATCCCTCGCCTCTAAGGTGTAAAGACATAGGTGAGGGGAAAGGAGGCATAACAATGGATATTTTTGAGAGATTAAAACGTGGAGAGGCAATTCATATGGTAAATGTGCCAGAGTACCATGCAATTGCCCATAAGGAAATGGATAGGTGCAGAAAGCTGTGTTTTCAGATTAATCACACGATTCCGGAAAATACAGAAATTCACCAGATAGAGAAAGAACTGTTTGCGGAAGGACTGTCGGATAAGAGTTATTTCACACCGCCATTTCAGGTAGACTATGCAAATCAGGTGACCATTGGAGAAGGTGTGTTTGTAAACCATGACCTGACGATGATGAGTGCAGGAGGTGTGGTATTAGAAGATGGAGTGATGATTGGTCCACACGCGACCATTCTCACCGTCAATCACGACTTGAATGAACTCCAGATTATCAAGTGCAAACCGGTTGTCATCAAAAAAGGAGCATGGATTGGTGCGAATGTGACAATTCTTCCGGGAGTGACAATCGGAGAGGGTGCAGTCATTGGAAGTGCAAGTGTTGGTACAAAAGACGTAGAGCCTCATAACGTGATGGGGTGAAATCCAGCGAGAGTGATTAAGAAAATAGAGGTGTAAATCCAGCGAGAATGATTAAGAAAATAGAGGTATAAATCCAGCGAGAGTGATTAAGAAAATAGAAGTGTAAATTTGGCGCGGATAATTAAGAAAATAGAAGTATAAAACACAATTGGGAAAAGACGAAAGGAAGTGGTGTAAATGAAGAAAAAAGTACGAATCGGTGTAGATAGTATCATGACGATACTGATACCTCTTTTGATGGCATATGTGTTAGTGGGAGAGGTGCTGCATGAATGGTTTGGGATTGTTATTTTTGTGCTCTTTATTTTGCACCATATTTTGAATTTTCAGTGGATAAAAAATATCTTTCGTGGAAAATACAATGCAGTAAGAATATTAAATCTGGCTGTAAATATTGCATTATTCATCTATATGTTTTTGCAGCCAATCACAGGCATTATGATGTCGAAACATCTGTTTCCATTCTTTGATTTTGGCAATGGAATTTCATTTGCGAGGAGTGCACATCTGGTTGTCTCATACTGGGGGTATCTTCTGATGAGTATTCATCTGGGCTTTCATATGGAGCAGATGTTCATTATGATTAGCAGAAAAACACCAAAAACAGATATGAAGAGAAATCCTGTGATTCTCATCTGTAAATATCTGTTGCAGGCAGCGATTGCAATTTATGGGATTCGTGCATTTATCAAGCGCAGGTTTGCGGATTATCTGTTTATGAAAATAATCTTTGTATTCTTTGATTTCTCAGAATCAGTGATTTGGTTTTTACTAGATTATCTGGCAGTTATGGGGCTGTTTGCAATCGTTGGATATTATTTGATGAAAATTGTGAGAACATTTAACCGAATATAGAAATCAATATCTTTTAATTGTGAATATCTGATTAACTGGATAATAAAAGTGGTTCCGTCTCATTTGCCTTGCTTATGGAGGACAGAGCTACTTTTTTGTTTAATATACACAAAAATACATGTAAATCTTTGTAATGGGTTATGCGTTTAACCTTTGAAAAATACAACTTGTTTGTTTATAATCAAGATACAGAAACAAATACCGGTATATTTCTAGTAAATGAAAAGTATAGAGGAACAGCATAATGGTACAAGAAAGATATGAACAGAATCAATATTATAGAGAATTACGGCAAATTGCACTTCCCATTTCTTTACAGTGTTTGTTGCAGTCATCTTTTAGTGTCGTTGACCAGATTATGATAGGACAGCTTGGCAGTGTAAGTATTGCAGCGATAGGTCTGGGAGGAAAATTTATTTCACTTTTGATGGTCATGGTGCAGGCAGTCGCAGCAGTGGCTGGAATTATCATGGCACAGGCAGTTGGAAAATCGGATAAAAAAGAGGTCAGCAGAGGCTTATATACGAATCTTTTGCTGGCATTTGTGATGGCAGCGGTATTTACATTGATTGGAGGTATTTTTCCGAAAACGGTGATGTCCTTTTACTCCAAAGATACAGCAACCATACACACTGCGGCGAGGTATTTGAAGATATACGCAATATCGTTTCTTCCTACGACAATTGACAGCCTCTTTTCTGCCTATTTGCGATGTCACAAAGAAACAAAATTGCCACTTTATGCAGGAATTGTTTCAGCCATTGTAAATACAGGGCTCAATTATCTGTTGATTTATGGAATATGTGGACTGCCGGCTCTTGGAGTATCTGGTGCCGCTTATGCCTCTGTTTTGGCACAGGTTTTCAATTGTTTGATTATTCTGATTGCAGTAAAAGCAAAAGGATTCCGAATTCCATTTGCCATTTATCATGAAGGGAAAAGCTGGAAGAACTATCTTGTGATTTTATTGCCTGTATTTGTCTGTGAATTTTTATGGGCACTTGGAGAAAATGTCTATGGCATGATATATGGACATATTGGAACAAAAGCGTGTGCGGCTATGACTTTGATGAATCCGGTAGTATCACTTATGATAGGAACGTTAAGTGGTGTGGCACAGGCTGCAGGAATTATGATTGGACAGTTGCAGGGCGAGGGAAATACAGACGGTGCGTATCGTACAAGTAAGAAACTGATGAGAACAGGTGCGATTGGAGCTGGCGCATTGTCATGTCTGCTGCTGTTGACAGCGCCGGTATATGTTCGTGTTTTTCAGGTAGAGCAGGAGGTACGGCAAATGGCATTTGCATTACTTGTTGTGTTTGCCTTTCTCTGTCCGGTAAAAGTGGCGAATATGATACTTGGAGGCGGAATTTTGCGAAGTGGCGGAAAGACAAAATATGTGATGTATATTGACATCATTGGAACTTGGCTGTTTGGAGTTCCGATGGGATTGTTGGCGGCATTTATATTTCATCTTCCAATCGCCAGTGTATATCTGCTCTTATCCTTAGAAGAAGTGATTCGCCTTTTAATATCTATCTTTTTATTCCGAAGAAAAATATGGATGAATCAGCTATAAATACAAGATAAAAATGAAACAAAATTTGAGGTGAAATGATGGGACAGGTTACAATTCGTGATATTGCAGAGGAACTTGGAGTTAGCACAGCTACCGTATCGAATGTCATACATGGGAAAACAAAGAAAATATCAGAAGAGACAGTCAGGCGGGTGCAGGAACTTTTGGAAAAGCGACAATACATTCCGAATATGGCAGGAATTTTGTTAGCACAGAACAATTCAAAAATTTTTGGTGTCGTCATTCATAAGCATCAAAAATATGAAGGTCATGTATTAGAAGATGGATTTATCGCAGCTTCACTCAATGCGCTGTCAGAGGAAATTGACAATGCGGGATATTTTCTTATGGTAAAGGCGACAACAAAGTGGCAGGAAATTCCACGATTTGCATCTATGTGGAATATGGCGGGAATTATCCTGATTGGATTTTGTGAGCAGGACTATCAAAAACTCCGCGATGAAATTCGTGTCCCAGTGGTTATCTATGATGGGACAGTTTCAGATGGCAGGCGTCTGGTCAATTTGACAATTGATGACAGAGATGGTGGCAGGCAGATGGGAGAACATTTCAGACAGCTCGGTCATAAACAGGTATTATACCTTGCCGACAATGACATTCATGTAGACCATTTGCGCTATCTCGGTTTGTGTGAGGTGTATCCGGAGGCACAGAGATGGATTGTGCCGATGGAGAAAGACAGACGTGCGCAGTTTTACAGAGAGCGGTTGGAAGAAATCAGACAGTATACGGCAGTATTTGCCGCCTCGGATTATTATGCGATTGATTTTATACATGAGATGTCTGCACATGGGTTGCAGGTTCCAAAACAAATATCAGTGGCAGGATTTGACAACAGCACACTGTCCGGAATGATTCAGCCGTCACTTACCACGATTGGACAAAATCATACAAAACGTGCAAAACTTGCAGTAGAATTGCTGCAAAAATTGTACCGGAAGGAAGACGTACAGCCAGAATATCTGGTTCCTGTGGAGCTTGTTGTACGGGAAAGTACAGCATTTGTCTAGCAGTCTCATCAGTTTTTCATATGAAAAGAAATCGTTATGTGAAAAAATCATAGATTTGCGAATTTTAGGCCTTATCAGTTTTTCTGTGAAAAAAATCGCTATGTAAAAAAATCATAGATTTGCGAATTTTAGGCCTTATCAGTTTTTCTGTGAAAAGAAATCGCTATGTAAAAAAACATAGATTTACGAATTTTAGGTGTCATCAGTTTTTCTGTGAAAAGAAATTGTCTGACTGAGAGAAGAATGACGAGTGGCGACAGTTTCAGAAAATATGAGTTTATTTTCATGTGGAGTGGCTTTCAAAATATATTTGATGATATGAATAAAGTTTTTATTAGGAAAAAACTTCTTTTTGTGATAAAATACATGGGGGAATATTTTTTGAACTTCTGACAGAATAAGTTCAAAAAAATAAAATTCTTGACAATAGATTGTTCGCGAAACGTGTAATCTATTGTTTATATAAAAAGGAGTGGATTTCAATTATTGATTTTAAACGTTATACGTCTGTGGCATTGGCCTATGTTGGAATTGTTGTAGGAGCGGGTTTGTCATCTGGACAGGATATTTTACAATATTTCCTTTGCTTTGGAAAAAATGGAATTTTTGCAGTTGTAATTCTTGGTATTCTCAATATGATTTTTGGTGGAATTATTATCACATTGGGATGTTATTATAAATCAGATAACCATCAAGATGTGTTAGAGCAGATTGCTCATCCTTTTATCAGCAGGATTATTGACCTGACACTGATTGTATCTGGTTTTGTGATAGGATTTGTTATGATTGCCGGTGCCGGAGCAAATGCACATCAGCAGTTTGGAATTCCTGCATGGCTGGGAGCACTGATTTGCAGTGCATTGATTATAGGCGTCTCATTTCTTGATTTTGGCAAGATTACAGGGATACTTGGAGTTTTTACACCGGTTATTATAGTCATGCTGCTTGTCATCACGGCATACACCTTTATTGGAAAGTCGTATGATTTTGGCGCATTGGGTGAAGTAGCCAAGACAATAGAGCCGGCAGTGCCATTTCCAATTATGTCTGCCATTAACTATTATTCTATCTGTGCAGTATCCGGAGTGTCGATGGCTTTTGTGCTTGGAGGTTCTATGCTCAAGATTGGAAATGCGCAAAAGGGTGGATTTATCGGAGGAACGATTATCGGTCTTATCATTTTTTGTGCGGCAATTACACTGTTTGCAAACATAGACACCGTAAAAGATGCAGATATTCCAATGTTGGCAGTTGTGAATGAGATTTCCCCAATCTTTGCGTTTGCCTATGCTGTCGTAATTTTTACACTGATTTTTAATACCGCTTTTTCGCTGTTCTATGCCACGGCAAAACGATTTGCAGGAAATCACGAGAAAAAATTACATATATACCTGATTGCAATGGTTGTGATAGGATATATTTGCAGTTTCTTTGGATTTAAGGAGCTGGTTGCTATCCTGTATCCGATTCTTGGATATGTTGGAACTCTTTTACTTGTGGTACTCCTTGCAGCATGGGTTCGAGAAAAAGAAAATGTGATGGCAGAAAAGCTGAGAAGAAGAAAGATGATTCGAATTTTTTCAAAGAAATTTGAAGAAGATGAAGATTATACAAAAAAGGACATCAAAAAGCTGCAAAATCTTGGAGAGGAATCCATTGCAGACACGGATGTATTGAGACAAGATGTGATAGATTTTGTTCATGAGAAGTATGGAGAATCAGATAAAAATTAGCGGTTGATAATTATTACACTGTAATTGATGAAAATACAACAATATATTGATTTTTTAGAGAGGTATTCGGAAAACTATTTCGAATACCTTTTTTCTTTTTGACAATCGATAGTTCAAAAAATATTGACGTTAAGAAACCTTTTGTGAAAAACGGTTTCTTAACTCACTTTTTAAAGAAAAGTGCCCATTGTGTGAGAGAATGTTAAACAATATAATCAAATCATAGATAAAGAAACACGAGTTTCTAAAATATAAAATTAGAAAAATATCACAAGGAGGCTGCAGTATATGAGAAAGAATATAGTACCAATTCTTGCTCTGTGTACCTGCCTGATTGCCGGTTGTGGAGCGCAGCAGAAGAAAGATACAGATACTACAACATATGAAAGCAGTGAAGAGCAGAAAGCAGAACAGGGACAATCGGAGGAAACTCGGACAAATGAGCAGACATCAGAAAGTAAAAAGGAGAGTCAGACAGAGATGATATATGATTTTAATCAGTTTCAAAATGTAGTGATAGAGGGAATTGATATTAGCTCACTTGAGGAAAAACAGCAAGAGGTATTATATCAATATGCCCGTTATTCAGAGGCAATGACGGACGCCGATATGGAGGTGCTTGATGAGATGATAACAGAGGAGTCTAACTTTACACATATGAGTGGAAGAACACAGACAAAACAAGAGTATATGGCAGATATTGAGGACGGAAGTCTCAATTACATCACAGTAGAAATTCAAAATCCGCAAGTGGTCATTGATGGTGATAAGGCATCTGTGAACTGTACAACGGTGTTGACAGCAAACGCATATGGTGCGAGAGGTTCATGGCCATTTCGAGGTACGAGGTCGTTTGAAAAACGTGATGGCAAGTGGAAAGTTGTAAACAGATAGGAAGTAAAAAGAAAGTGACTATTGTTTTTTACTCTCATAAAAGATATTATAATATCAGGGTAAAAACAGAAAAACAGGGGTCAGACCCCGCAGATGAGACTAACTATAGTTAGTCGTGACTATGGGGTCTGACCCCTCCTTGCTTGAAGTGGAGAAAAGATGAGAGAAAAACTACTGAAATTTTGCAAAAAAATATTTGTACTTCCGGCTGGAGTGACGGCACTTATTGCAGTACCGTCTTTTTTGGTATTGGCATTATTTGTTATCTATGGAAATTCTGGTAAAATATATCAAATATTAACAGTACCGGTTTATATTCTGAATGTGTATGCCTTGATTATCATTTGTACAGGCTTGGATAGATTAATCAGAAAGAGTAAAATCGCAAGGATTATCTTTCGTATTGTCGAATGTATGCTCGTTGCAGCCATTGCAATTTATGTCTATGGTTTATATGGCGGAAGTGGTCCAAAAAGAGGAATGGCAAAAAAGACTCTTTCGAGAGATGAGATTAAGATTACGAAAGGTGCCGTGTGGAGCTGGAATCGCTCAGAGATAAAAGAATCCGGAACTTACGAGCGATTTGAATATACGACAAATACCTATGATTCGGATAACAAAGTGGTAAAAAAATATGCAAATGTGTATCTTCCATACGGCTATAATCCGGACGATACAGAGACAAAATATGATATTATGTATCTCTTTCATGGGAGAGGCGGTGACACCGACACGTTTATGGGAAGTCCCGAAAAACCGAGAGACTTGAAATATATGGTGGACCATTTAATTCAAGAAGAGAAGATGCGTCCCATGATTATTGTCAATGCAACTTATTATTCGGATAATAAGAAAAAAGGTGAGGGCAATTATGACCAAGAGATTATCGAGAATTATCGAAATGAGTTAATTCATGACTTGATTCCTTCTGTCGAGGGAAAATATCACACTTATGAAGACCGTGACCACAGAATACTTGCAGGATTTTCGATGGGAAGTGTTATGACAATTAGCAGAATGATGGATTCTATGGAATATTTTCGCTATTATATGGGAATGAGCGGCTCTATTTTCTGGAGTGTACATAACACATCATTTCCAGATAATCCGGACGGAGCGTGGGCAGGCAAATACATTGCAGATAAAATCAGGGAGCAGGGATACGGAAAAGATGATTTTTATCTCTATGCTGCGGTTGGAACACTTGATTTTGCACAGGAAACTGTTGACAAGATGATAGAGTCGATGGAAAGAAATTCGGATATGTTTCAAATCAACAATGAAACAGCGGCTGGAAATGTCTCTTTCTGGCATGGAAATAGTGAAGAGCATAGCTATCATGCGAAAAGAAGATATTTGTATAATGCCTTGCCCGTGTTTTCAGCACTGATTCATGGTAAGTCATAGATGTACGAAAGCAATTTGAGTTGTGAAAAAAAACGATTCTTGTATTCTCATAAAATTATTGCAAAACTTTTTTATTCAGCTTATCGACAATCTGAATCAGTTCCATTTCGTTGACGGTATCAGAATACTCCAAAAACATATAAAAACAACCATAAATGATATAGGAGAGGGAAATATCCTTATTCTATATCATTTTTGTATTCTGGGGAGATTTCATACAGCGCATCTTTTAACCATTTTTCCAGTTTTGTCACAAATACAGAAGAGCGATTGCCGGAAAAAGGGTGTGAATGAGAGATTTCTGAGAGAAAAATGCGGTTTTCCAAGCAGTTCAGATGTATAATCGGGAAATCGTTTCAGATTTTCAGGGATTAAAATTTGTGTGGTTATATCACAAGGTAACCTTTCGCTAAAAATAGTTACTTATCTCACTTATTCTAAAAAAGTGACCATTGTTTATGTGAAATTTTGTAGATATAATAAAAATACAGAAAAAGTAACGGTGGTTGCAAAAAAGGAGAATGTGATGATGAGATTAGAGGAATTGAAAGACAGATTAGAAATTAAGGAATTGGTTGATGTATTTGCAAACCTTGCAGATATGAAGGATGCCAAGAGTCAGGGAGACTTATTTTTACCAGATGGAACATTGGAGTTTCAGATGGGATTTGACGGTGAAGTGAAGAATATTGTCGGAAGAGAATCGTTGGTAACTGCATTTGCAGCGACAATTGAGCCATGTGTATCTGTTTATCATATCAATGGACAGCATACCATTGAACTAAACGAGGATATGACTGAGGCGAATGGTGTTGCGTATTGTGTTGCAACATTGGTCAATGACGTGGACGGCAAGAGGATTGTGACAGACAATAAGGTGAGATATACAGATGAGTACAGCAAAGTGGACGGAAAATGGTATATCAAAAAGAGAAGAACCACATTTTTGATTTCTGAAAAACATGAACTTGCACAGTAGAGAGTGACAAAGTGGAATACGGAGGGTAAACGATGGAATACATGACATTAAACAATGGAGTAAAAATGCCGGCAGTGGGATTTGGAGTGTTTCAGATTATGGACCAGAAGGTTTGCGAAGAAAGCGTTCTTACAGCCATTTGCGCAGGTTATCGTCTGATTGACACGGCTGCAATTTATGGAAATGAAAAAGCTGTTGGCAGCGCAATCAGAAAATGTGGAATTCCAAGAGAAGAACTGTTTATCACAACGAAATTATGGGTAGACGGGGCTGGTTATGAGAAGACCAAACAGGCATTTCAAAAATCTTTAGAAAATTTAGGACTAGAATATATCGACCTCTATCTCATTCACAGACCAATGGGTGATTATTACGGTTCGTGGAGAGCAATGGAAGAGTTGTACGAGGCAGGAAAGATTCGTGCCATTGGGTTGTCAAATTTTGAGAGTGGACGAATGATTGATTTGATTTTAAATAATAAGGTTGTACCGGCAGTCAATCAGGTAGAGTGTCATCCGTTTTTCCAGCAGGAAGAGGCGAGAGTTTATATGCAGGAGTATGGTGTGAGAATGGAGGCATGGGCACCGTTTGCGGAAGGTAAGAATAATATTTTTACAAATGAAGTTCTGGCTGACATTGGCGCAAAATATGGAAAGAGTTCGGCACAGGTTATTCTTCGTTACGATTTGCAGAGAGGAATTGTTCCACTTGCTAAATCAGTACACGAAAATCGTATGCAGGAAAATATTGATATTTTTGATTTTGAACTCACAGAAGATGATATGAATCGAATTGTAAAACTGGACAACAACACAACCTTATTTGGAGATAATAACAACCCAAAATATGTGAAAATGATTAATTCTGTAAAATTATTTTCATAGTATAGATAGTATAGAAAGAAGTGGAAATCAATGCGTGCAAATACAGTGGGAACGAGAGAAAAAACAATATTTGAAGATATGCCAATCAAGAGAGCAGTCATATCACTGGCAGTTCCTACGGTCATCAGTCAGTTGATTGTTTTGATTTACAATATGGCAGACACTTGGTTTATCGGGCAGACGAGAGATGCACATCAGGTGGCAGCCGTGACCGTGTGCTATCCAATTTTTATGCTGTTAAATGCCATTGCAAACCTGTTTGGAATTGGAGGAGGAAGTCTAATTTCAAGACTTCTTGGAAAAAATGACTACAAAAATGCAGGAAAAGTTGCGACATTTACACTGTGGGCGAGTGGAATATTTACGCTCATATACAGTATTGTTATCTTCTTTATCGGAGATGTTCTCCTTCAGATGTTGGGCACAGACAGAGAAACCTTTGGATATGCATCGGATTATCTGTTCTGGACTGTGGTTTTGGGAGGATTTTTCACAGTTCTAAATCTCGTAGTTGCGAATCTGATTCGTGCAGAGGGAGGGGCAAAGATAGCAAGTATCGGAATGTCAGTTGGAGGCATTTTGAACATAGTTCTTGACCCTATTTTTATCTTTGTGCTCAAGTTAAATGTAGCTGGAGCGGCAATGGCAACAGGGTTGTCCAACGCAGTGTCACTGGTCTACCTTTTACATTATTACAAAAAGACACGAAAAGGAAGTGCTGTAAAAGCGACACTTCGTCCTCAGATGGTTGATGGAGAAAATTTCAGACAGTTATTGTCTATTGGAACACCGGCAGCACTCACAATTTTGCTTGCCTCGGTTTCAAATAGTGTTCTGTTAAACATTATGTCTGCGTATTCTTCGGTAGCAATTTCTGGAGTTGGAGTGATGCAGAAGGTAGAAATTATCCCATTTCAGATTGCACAGGGTATTTCTTCGGGGGTATTGCCACTGATTGCCTATAATTATGCGGCTGACAGAAGAAAGAGAATGAGAGATGCCATTCGATTTGCAATCTCAATGGAACTTGTCATTGCTGTGATGTCACTTGTAATACTGGAATTGTTTTCCTCATCTGTCGTTGGTTTTTTTGTTCCGGACGCTGCGACAATTGATTATGGTTCGAGTTTCCTGCGTCTGCGAGTTTTGGCACTTCCATTCATTACGGTGGAATTTACATTGATTGCAGTATTTCAGGGAATTGGTGGAGCAAGACAGGCATTTGTACTGTCACTTCTTCGAAAGGGAATTGTAGATTTGCCACTCATGCTGCTGGCAAACCGATTGTGGCCAATGTACGGAGTTATGCTCGTACAGC
>ONXS01000022.1 GCA_900321855.1 uncultured Eubacteriales bacterium
CAGGAAATTGAATCAAAGCAGGTCATGGATGCATTCCGTAAGAGCGGAAAAAGCATGCGTGAACTCATGATATTCCTAGAGGGCTAATTGTAGTGCCCCTCAAGGGGCAAACAGCATTTAGTGTAACTTTTATGCAAAGTTCAGAAGGATACAAAAAGCTGAATCCCGAAACATTCATATATACTCCGTAGGCTAGTCCAAGAAACCAGAATCCGGCGAAGATCGGCAGCGTATGAGGAAAAGCTGATTTTAATGCTCTGATACACATAGAGGGATGACTCCTTTCATTTTTTGCTTGAAATTTTATATTACATATCGTAAAATAAAGTGTACAGTCATTATACAACAGTTAATTATAAATTACAAGTCGTTAATTATAATTGGAGAATAAAATGGAAGTAAATGAAATTATAGCGATTAATTTAAAGCGATTACGAGAAGAGAAGAATTTAAGTCTGGGTCAGCTTGCAGAACTGGCAGGAGTCAGCAAGGTTATGCTCTCAGGTGTGGAAAAGGGTTCATCAAATCCAACCATCAACACCATATGGAAGATAGCAGCTGCATTGGAAGTTACTTATACAGATTTATTGGAACTGCCTGAAAACAATGTAGTTCATGTGAGGAAAGCGGACATTCATCCTCTTGATGATGGGGCTTATCACATTTTCAGTTATTACAAAAGAAACCCGAACCGAAAGTACGAAATCTATCAGATTGAAATGGATGCAGGCTGTGTTCATGAATCCATCGGACATTCTAAAGAGAGTGTGGAGTATATCATGATGGTGGAAGGCGAGATGGAACTGGATGTGAATGGAGAGGTACATAGGCTGCAAGCAGATGACGGATTTTGCTTTGATGCAGTTGTTCCTCATAAGTATATGAACAATAGTAAGGACAAGATAAAAGCAGTTCTAATGATATTTTACAAGGAGTGATTTTAAGTGAGTGAGAGTGAAATAAAGTATTATAAAAAACTGTTAAATAAGCAGAAATGGAAAAATAATATAGCATCTGTATGTGTGGTTTTTGTATGTAATGAACTCCTGTGGTTTTTGTATGATATCGTTGCGGCACCACAGATGTTAGTTTTTATTGGAATCATCATTGCAGTATTTGGCGCAGCAGCAGGTGTATTATATCACAGTATCTTTACTTATATAAAGAAGATTGACACAGACAACTTAGATGCTGACACAGGCAATTTTATCAATGGGCAGTTAGAGCGTTATCTAAAGAGAACCATAAATTGTATTGCACTCGTAATTTTTGCTGTTGTTGCATTTGTGATTTTGGAAGTCAGCTTTTATATCAATGGCAATTCCAAATTGGCAGAACTAATAGAAAATATGTTTGCCAATGCCATTTTTGTAGAGGTTCCACTTTTTTTACTGATAAAAAACTATGTGCAGTATCTCTTATTTACAAACCTATGCAAGCGAGAAAGTACAAATAAGAGACGGATGCATATGTTTGGAGTATTGGCTGCATCCATACTGTATTGGAGTGGGATTATCGTTTCAATCTATCTGTTAGATGAAAGTATCCCATATCCTGCCAATATGATTTTGCTTGGTGGATTGTGCTATGGACTACTTTTGTTACTTTATAATCTGACCTTACGCAGAAAGATTACGAGACAAAATATTGTCATCAATAAGCAGCGGATTGCGATTTACGTTTCTGTATGCGTGGTATTGTCTGGCTATTGGATGCTTCAGAAAGATACCTGGTACACACAGACTTATATCAATTCGGTTCCGGTTGTGGAGCATAGTAATAACGGAATCAGCTACAATGAAGAAACGGGAGTATATACGATTGTATCAGACAAAGAAGACTTTAAGATTCTGCATTTGACAGATATTCACTTGGGTGGAAGTCTATATTCCTATCAAAAGGATTTAAAAGCATTGCAGGCCTGCTTTGCCGAAATTGAATACACCAAGCCGGATCTGGTCGTTGTGACAGGAGATATGTGTTTTCCACTTGGTATCATGTCTATGTCATTCAATAATACTTCCGCGGTTCATCAGTTTGCGGCGTTTATGAGAAATACGGGAATTCCGTGGTGTTTTACATACGGTAACCATGATACGGAAAGTCTGGCTTCAGCAGGTAAGCAGGAATTAAATGATGTATATATGTCATTATCCTATAAGACATCTAAAACTCTGCTTTATCCTTATATTCAGCCTGATATTATGGGAAGAAACAATCAGCTGATTGAAGTCCGTAATTCAGATGGAACACTCAATACTGCATTATTTTTGATTGACTCGAATGCTTATACCGGGGAAGGAATTAATGTATATGATTATATTCACGATGATCAGGTGGAATGGTATGCAGATGAAGTAAAACGCTTGAACCAGGAAGAAGGAAAAATGGTCAGTTCTATGGCATTTTTCCACATTCCATTACAAGAGTATCGTACCGCTTATGAACTATACGAAAGCGGCAGTGACGAGGTAACCTATTATTTTGGATCAAATGATGAGAAAATGATCGATAAAATCTGCTGTTCTGATTATCCAAGCAAGTTGTTTGATACGATGTTAGAACTTGGAAGTACAAAAGCTGTATTCTGTGGACATGATCATTATAATAATATGTCCCTGGAATATAAAGGAATCCGTCTTACCTATGGTATGAGCATTGATTATCTTGCAATGCCGGGAATTGAGAAGGATACGAAGCAAAGAGGCGCAGAACTGATTACCCTGCATAGGGACAGCAGTTGGGATGTGGAGCAAATCCCACTGGAATCTATACAACAATAAATATTTGAGGTTGATATGAATAAAGATAAAATAATTATTGGAAGTTCATGTGCAATTGGCTGCGAAGTGCTGTATGGTTTAAGTTACATTTTTACAAAGCAGGCAACAGCAAATGCAAGTAGTCTTGCACTTCTTGGGTGGAGATTTTTGATTGCCATTTTAGTCATGAGCTTGTTAGTAGGTGTTGGAATATTAAAAATTAATTTGAAGGGAAAGAACATAAAACCGCTTTTATTGGTAGCGTTGTTCAGTCCGGTGATTTATTTTATAGGAGAAACCGTTGGTATCAATCACACCACTGCATCGGAAAGCGGCGTGTTCCTTGCATGTATTCCGGTTGCTTCTTTGATTGCATCAACAGTTCTTCTAAAAAAGAAACCTTCGCGATTACAGGTAATTGGTATCTTAATTACGTTGGTTGGCGTGGTGTTGACTGTGGTTGCGGTAGGAACCACTTCAAGTCTTTCTGTTGTAGGGTATGTTTTCCTGCTGATAGCAGTGGTATCTTATGCGTTGTATTGTGTATTTGTGGAAAAAGCAACGGATTATACTGGAGTAGAAGTTACCTATATGATGTTAGTAGCGGGAATGATTGTATTTGTAATTTTAGCTATTATAGAAGCAGTTAGGAATGGAAATGTAGGTATGCTGGTAAAGTTACCGTTTTATAATCATTCATTTTTGATTGCGATTCTTTATCAGGGAATCGGATGCTCTGTCTGTGCATTTTTCTTATCCAATGTTGCTATTTCAAAAATTGGTGTCAATCGAGCATCTTCGTTCATTGGTGTTGCGACAGTAGTTTCTATTGTTGCAGGTGCGTTACTACTGAAAGAGCCATTTTCAGTTTATCAGATCATCGGTGCAGTGATTATCATCATTGGTGTTTATACTGCCAATGCAAATGGACTGCACAAGAAATCAGAAAGTCAGGAGGACTGAGAATATGACAGGAAAACTTGTTAATGAAAAGTGATAGCGTGAGTAGATGGAGAGGCTGCAATAGTTCAATTGGAATTATTGCAGCCTTCTTCAAATATTGAATTGCCATTGTATCTTTTTTGAAATGTCAATTATTTTTTGTTTGATGCAAGTATAGCAGAAATTGTCTCTGGGCTTTCAACCATACCTCTTTCAACCCATTCCTGAATCCAGCCGTAAGCACCATAAGCTATATATGCAACGGAATAGGCGGCAATATTATCTAATTCTTTTAAATTTCCAAACAATGCAATCAGCGATTTCAACACAAGATGAAAAAGCTCTCGTTTCTTTAATAGTAAATAGAATTCTTTATTATCATAGAAATGTTGAAAGAGACAACCATAAAAATCTATATCATAGCTTGTCTTATTTTTTTGAAACTCATTATGCCATTCTTTTAAAAGATTAGAGGTATGTTCTATAATAATACCTTCCTTGGAGTCGTAATTACGGTAAAAAGCATTTCTGCTAACGCCTGCCTTTTCTGCAATTTCGCCTATGGAAATGGCGTTCAAATCCTTCTCTTTTAATAATGCTATTATTGCTTGTTTTATTTGTCTTTTTGCATAAGTATTTTTTTCAGCATTGTTCATGTCGTCACAAAACCTCCCTATTTGTACCATTTTTAGTTGTTATATTGACAGAAATAATAATCGTTGTTACAATAGTGACATCACATATGTTACAGCATAAAGCGGGTGTTGTCAACATAGAAGAACAAAGCTTAGATAAGGAATCCAATAGATTTGGTATGTATGTACCGAAAGATTCTTCAAAGGAGAGTTACAAATTAGTTGTTTATCAAGGAGGAATAACGTGAAAAAGAAAATGAGCATATGGAAAATTATATTAATTATTTTTGCAGTCTTAATTGTTGGTTTTATTGTTCTTGTTAAGCTGATTATTAATAATCTGAAGATTAGTGAACTTTCAGAAAACCATAAAACAGGAACATG
This sequence comes from uncultured Eubacteriales bacterium, assembly GCA_900321855.1. Classification (GTDB taxonomy): domain Bacteria; phylum Bacillota; class Clostridia; order Lachnospirales; family Lachnospiraceae; genus Bovifimicola. Next base: position 4,724 of record ONXS01000022.1, read on the forward strand.
GTATCGTGTTACACCGGAAGGGGCTATTGATTCTATTGGCGAACAGTGGCATGGATTGATTCGTTTTGGAACAGAGAATAAGGTTATCATTAACTTCTATGGTGGCGGCGTTAGTATCAATGAGGATACCGCTAAAGAGGGTGACGACTTTTATTTTCACACGATTGGCGATAAAGAATTTGCACAGTTAATGGGAATTTCTGCATATGATGATAAGAATCCCCTAAAGGATTGGACGATTATCAATGTGCCATATTGTACAGGCGATTGGCATATAGGTACAAATGATTTTTCTTATATCGATAAAGATGGAAATGAGCAGATTTTACACCATCATGGATATACGAATTTCAAACTGATGATGGATATGCTAAAAGAATACATTGGAAATCCTGATACTGTTTTAGTGACAGGCTGGTCTGGTGGTGGATTTGGAGCGTCATTCCTCGCAGAAGAAATCTTTCAGGATTATTTCCCAAGTGCTGAAAACAAAAATGTTTTGGTCGATGCAGCATTTTTGTTAAAAGATGATTGGAAGGGCATTGCTGAAAATGTATGGGGAACTCCAGAACACATTGCAGAGAGATTTACAGGGGATAACCTTGTGCTTGACAGTCTGCACTCTTTGTCAGAGCATGTTCCAGAAGCTAAGATTTTGTTCCTTTGTTCAGTTCGTGACGAGGCATTGATACAATACCAGAATTATTTGGATACTGGTGTCTTTGAAGCTACTAAAGAGAAAGGAAAAGAGTTTGAGAAGAACTTAAAACTTATGATGAACGATCTTTTGTCTATGGACAATACCGCTGCATTTATTTGGAATGACAAAGGAAATGATACAGATTTAACTACACACACTGTTACAATGATTCAGTTTGTTGATGCGGAATATGGTGGAATTAAAGTTTCTGACTGGCTGATGGACGCTATAAATGGGAAGTTAGTGAATTACGGATTAACGGAGTAAGAAGGATTTAGATTTTAGGGAATGGAGTCGTTACCATTCCCTTTTACTTTTGCAAAATAAGAAAAATGCAAAAGTACAGACAATAGCTGTTTTCTGTCACTAGAATTATTCATTTTTAGACGATATACTATGTTTAGACAAATGCAAAAGTATTTACAAATAGAAAAGGAGCAGATAAAATGAATATAGCTATTGTAACAGGTGCATCTTCAGGATTAGGTAAGGTGTTTTTTGAAAAGATTGTGGAAAGATATCCTAATTTAGATGAAATTTGGCTGATTGCAAGACGTGAGGAACGACTGAAGGAACTTGCGGCACAGTATCCAAATCAGAAGGTTAGAGTATTGCCACTTGATCTTGCTAATTCTAAAAGTATTGATATATTGGAGGAAGCCTTAAAAGAGGCAAACCCCAATATTAAAGTTCTTATCAATAATGCTGGTTTTGACAGAGCAGGACTTTTTAGAGAAATGAAATATAATGATATTTATGCCCTAATAAATCTGAATGTAATGGGAACTACGATGATCAGCCGAAGCTGTTTGCCTTATATGAGTAAGGGAAGTTATCAGATTATTTCTGGTTCCATTGGATCTTTCGCACCGCTTCCTTGGAGAGCAGTTTATAGTGCAAGTAAGGCTTATGTGCGATTTTTTGCCAGAGCTCTTCACGAAGAAGAACGTAAGCGTGGTGTGAATATCATGCTGTTATCGCCAGGAAATATGAAAACAGAAATGTTTGATAAGAATTCATCCGGTGGAAAACTTTCTATATTTCCATATTTGGATCTTGAGAAAGAAACCGTAAAGGCGATGAAGAAGGCTGAAAAGGGGGCTGCCGCCTACACACCGAGAACTTTTTATAAAATTTATAGAACACTCGCAAAGATTGTGCCAAGTGCAATTATGGTGAAATTCACAAGCGTGGAAAGCTCTGTACCGAAGGAATAGCAATCTAGGTAAAGGACTGGTGAAAGTATGAAGTTTGACTTGAACAATAAAACAAATCGATTTGCAGAGAGGACGCTGCTTGCCTTCTCATCAACAATGATGAAACTTCTTGAAACGAAGAGGTTTGAAGATATTAAGGTTGGTGAAATATGTGAGACCTGTAATTATCCAAGAGCTACTTTCTATAACTATTTTGATGATAGTTATGATTTGCTGAATTACTGTTGGATTGCAATGACGCAGGAAATCAAAATTGATGATTATAATGAAATGGTTCCGGAAGAACGTGTATTTATTATTTTTGACAGAGTGTACGATTACTTTGATTCTTACAGAGAACGCTTTGAAAAAATCATGAAAAATAACTTAATAGATGGAGCACTTGCCATGTCGTTCAGTATGTTCGTAAGACAGCAGACAACTATGATTATGTTGACCTGTCCATTCAAGGAAGAACATGTGATTCCACATGAACTCATGGCAGAACATTTCAGTAATACGATTCAATTGATTATTGAGTGGTGCTTCCTTCGCAGAAAAATTACGTCAAAGAAGGGTGCCGAGAAGTGTCTGCGTTATCTTTTGGAAAATATAAAGTAAAGGATTGATAGGAGATGAAAAATAATATTGATATATTTGCGCCGGCAAATTTTGCTGGAATCAAAGTAAATAATCGTATCTTTCGAGCCGCAACGGACGAAGGAATGGCAGATAAAAATGGTGTGCCTACAGAGAAATTGATTAAATTGTATGAAAATCTGGCAAAAGGCGGAGTGGGTGCTATTATCACTGGATATATGGCTGTGTCGAAAGATGGGGAAGCAGTGATGCCGGGTATGGTCATGATTGAGAATGATGATAGAATAGATGAGTTATCAAAGGTTGTAGAACGGGTACATGCTTTGCAGACTCCTATTATTGCACAAATTGCTCACTGTGGCAGAAATGGGGTGGCCGGTAAAAGCTTTAACGTAAATAAAATTTCCGAAGATGTCATTTGTCGTGTGATTGAAGATTTATTCCGGTAATGATGAGAGACACAGCAGCCACAAGGAAATACAATGTGCCTGCAGCTAAGGCTTTAAAAGAAGTTGTTAATATCCCTGTCATTGCCGTGGGTGGTATCCATGATTTAGCAGATATTGAGTCAACAATCTGCGAGGATGGAATTGATTTTGTGTCTATGTGCAGACCTTTGATTTTGGAGCCGGGATTAGTAAATAAATTCAAAGAACAAAAAGCAAAGGAAGTGAAATGTCTTTCGTGCAATTATTGTTTGATTGGTCTATACGATGCTCCATTGAGATGTTACTATGGAAAATGCAGTAGCCATAAAATTTAGGTGGATAGAATTTTTACAAGAAAATGCCTTGTGTTCTTGAGATAATAGCCCTCATCTTCGGTATAAGTAGATAAAATGGATTCAGCGTCTAACAATGATTTCTCTGCAATGACAGGATTCCACTGATGATAAGCCATAACACCACGCAAGAACTGGCAGATGCCATAATCAAAGGACTTAGTATCAGCGTTGACAAGCACAATCTGCTCACAGAATTCTATTAGGTCAGTTGCTTTCTTGTATTCGCCAGCCTGAATCATCATATTTGCAAAATTCACAGTCTGTTGCAAAATATTGTGTTGCGTGATTGTGCCAAAGTTGGCATATTTTCCACGAAGTTCAAATGCCTTCTTTAGATACATTGCAGCATTGTCAGGATTTTTATCCAACAGATAAACATTGGAAAAATTGTGAGTGCAAAGAGGCTGGATTGTGAGACAACTGACGGATATTCATGTTGAAAAAAATAAAGTTTTATGGTAGCATAGATTTGATATTTGACATTCTTTTCTATATAATACAGAAAAGTGTGTAAAAAAGTGTATAACGTAGAATTAGATATATCATAAAATTGGCGCAAAGCCTTATAAATTAGGAGGTTTCAAGAGAAGATGGAAAGCTATAAGCAGGAATTTATCGACTTCATGGTAGAGAGCAATGTATTAAAATTTGGAGATTTCACATTAAAGAGTGGACGTAAATCACCATTTTTCATGAATGCAGGTGCATATGTGACAGGTACACAGTTGATGAAACTTGGAGAGTATTATGCAAAGGCAATTCATGACAATTTTGGAGATGACTTCGATGTATTATTTGGACCAGCCTACAAGGGAATTCCACTCTCAGTAGCTACAACAATTGCATTTGCGAAATTATACGGCAAAGAGATTCGTTACTGCTCAAACAGAAAAGAGGTAAAAGACCACGGAGATACCGGTATTTTACTTGGAAGTAAAATCAAGGATGGCGACAAAGTAGTTATCATTGAAGATGTTACAACATCAGGAAAATCAATCGAGGAGACATTCCCAATCATCAAGGCACAGGGCGATGTTGAGATTAAGGGACTTATGGTTTCTTTAAACAGAATGGAAGTTGGTCTTGGCGGAAAAGTTGGTGCTTTAGATGAGATTAAAGAGAAGTATGGTTTCGAGGCAAGAGCCATTGTAAGCATGGCAGAAGTTACAGAGTACCTTTATAATAAAGAAAGAAATGGAAAAGTTATCATCGATGATGAGATTAAAAAGGCAATCGATGCATATTATGAGATTTATGGTGTAAAATAGACTAGCAGTATGAAATTTAGAAGTAGTGAAAATATTATGTATTATAGGAGGCAGGTTGATGGAAAAAGTTTATAAGTCAATGAAACTTGCAGGTGGAGCAAATATCGCACTTGGAATTATTACACTTGTGACAGGAATTACAGTTGGAATTCTTACAATTGTTTCTGGTGCAAAATTACTCAGAGATAAATCTGAAATTACATTTTAATGGGTGGAGATAATAGACATAACAAACGGCTAAAGATTTTTAGCCGTTTGTTATTTGTGGTTTATATGTTGGTTACACTTCACATTCTGTTCATGTCAGAATTGTTTGGAAGATATAGCTGTGGACATTTCAGGTACAATCTGACGCCGTTTGCAGAAATTTCGCGATTTTATCATTTGCTTGGAACGAGATATACATTACAGGCTGTTATGAATTTGTTTGGAAATATTGTTATTCTGATACCTTTTGGATTTTATATTGCACATTTTCACAGAAATTATAGAATGATTGTGTTCACGACGACGGTATATACATTTGTGTTCAGTCTTTTTGTGGAGACGATTCAGCTTGTTACACAGACGGGAACATTTGATGTGGATGATTTGATATTAAATACATTTGGTGGATTTTTGGCAGCGGTAATGTACAAAATCTATTTGATTACAAGAGGAAAGAAACATCATGAAGATTGAGACGAAGAGAAGAAAAAGATTTTCTGGAAGATATAATACAAAAGGTGGTATCGTGTCTGTTGTGATTGCAGTTGCAGCTATTCTTGTGTTGTTTGGAGGCATCTATGTCTCTTACAGACATCAGGGCAATGCCGGAGGAATTGTTGGACTCATCGGAACAGCAGCATTTGCAATTGCACTTGCCGGTCTGATTATAGGACTTCGAAGTTTTAATGACAGAGATGGATATTATCTGTTTTCATGGATTGGAACAATTACAAATGGAATTATTTTTATACTGATGTGTGTAATCATTGGAATCGGCGTGATGATGTTCTAAAAAATATTGACTATAGATGTTTTAACTAGTAAAATAAAAGTAATTATAATTTATGGAGGATAACTATGGCTAAAGTAGGAATTTTAATGGGCAGTGACTCAGATTTAGGAGTAATGAAAGGCGCAGCAGAGATTTTAGAGCAGTTGGGAATTGACTATGAGATGACAATTATTTCTGCACACAGAATGCCGGATACATTCTATGATTATGCAAGTCATGCAGAAGAGAGAGGCATCAAAGTGATTATTGCAGGTGCCGGTGGAGCAGCTCACTTACCGGGAATGGCAGCAGCAATCTTTGGACTTCCAGTAGTAGGTGTACCAATTCACACAAAGACACTCGGCGGTGTAGATTCTTTATATTCTATTGTACAGATGCCACAGGGTATCCCAGTAGCAACTGTTGCAATCAATGGCGGAGTAAATGCCGGACTTATGGCAGCTAAGATTTTAGCAGTTTCAGATGATGAGTTAAATGCAAAATTAAAAGATTACAAGCAGGGATTAAAGGACAAAGTTGCAGCTAAGGCTGAGAAACTTGAGAATATTGGTTATAAAGAATATTTAGAGCAGATGTAGAGACAGATTTGCTGGAAATCATTTGCAAATGTAGTCAACATACAAGTAACAAATCTGTTTTACAACTGGCAGTAAATACAACATTGGGACGTTGGACATCAAGGAACTGATTGTGTATCAAATAACCAGATAGCAGTGAAACAGAAAGATATAACAAGTAAAAACAACAATTCAGAAAGGAAACATATTTTTATAATATGTAAGGTAAAATCATGGATTACAAGAAAGCCGGAGTTGATATTGAGGCAGGATACAAGTCAGTAGAGTTAATGAAAGAGCACATCAAGGGAACAGTCAGACCTGAAGTATTAGGCGGAATCGGTGGATTTGCAGGAGCATTTAGTCTTGCAAAAATCAAAGAGATGGAAGAGCCTGTTTTATTATCAGGAACAGACGGATGTGGAACAAAGGTTCAGTTAGCTTATATCATGGACAAACATGATACAATCGGTATCGATGCAGTAGCTATGTGTGTAAACGATATTGCATGTTCAGGTGGAGAACCTCTTTTCTTCCTCGATTACATTGCATGTGGTAAGAACTATCCAGAGAAGATTGCCACAATCGTAAGTGGTGTTGCAGAAGGTTGTAAGCAGTCTGGTGCAGCATTAGTTGGTGGAGAGACAGCAGAGCATCCGGGACTTATGCCAGAGAATGAGTATGATTTAGCTGGATTTGCAGTTGGCGTTGTTGAGAAAAAGGATTTAATCACAGGAGAAAATATCAAAGATGGTGATGTATTAGTAGGTATCGCATCTTCAGGTGTTCACAGCAACGGATTTTCATTGGTTCGTAAGGTGTTCAGAATGACAGAGGAGTCATTAAATACATATTATGATTCTCTTGGAAAAACTCTTGGTGAGGCACTTCTTGAGCCAACAAGAATTTATGTAAAGGCTCTTAAAAATGTAAAAGAAGTTGGCGTTACAATTAAGGGATGCAGCCATATCACAGGCGGTGGTTTCTATGAGAACATTCCAAGAATGTTGCCAGATGGAATCAGAGCGGAAGTAAAGAAAGACAGCTACGAAGTTCCAGCAATCTTTAAGATGCTTGCAACAGAAGGAGATATTTCAGAGGAGATGATGTACAACACATACAACATGGGTGTTGGTATGATTCTCGCATTAGACTCAGCAGATGTTGATAAAGCAATTGAGGCAATTAACGCAGCAGGAGATAAGGCTTTTGTTGTTGGTAAAGCAGTAGCAGGCGAAAAAGGAGTTACATTATGCTAAGAGTTGGTGTTTTAGTATCTGGTGGAGGAACAAATTTACAGGCAATCATCGATGCAGTCGACAGCGGAGTGATTACAAATACTTCTCTTGAGGTGGTAATCAGCAACAATCCGAATGCCTACGCCCTCACACGAGCAGAGAATCACGGAATTGAACATCTGTGTATCTCACCTAAGACATTTGACAGCAGAGAACAATATAATGAGGCATTAATCAAGGCTTTAGATGACAGAAATCTTGATTTAGTAGTATTGGCAGGGTGCATGGTAGTGCTCCCTGCAACTCTTATATCAAAATATAAGAACAGAATTATTAATATTCATCCGGCGTTAATCCCATCATTTTGTGGAAAGGGATTTTACGGATTACATGTGCACGAGGAAGTTTTAAAGAGAGGCGTAAAACTGACTGGTGCTACTGTTCATTTTGTAGATGAGGGTACTGATACAGGACCAATTATTGCTCAGAAAGCTGTTGAGGTAAAATGGGGAGATACTCCGGAAGTTTTACAGAAGAGAGTTATGGAAGAGGCAGAGTGGAAGATTATGCCTTATGCAATTAATCTGATTGCAAATGGAAAAGTAGAAGTCATAGACGGAAAAGTTAAGATAAACGAGTAAAATATAGCCAAGCTGCTGTGAAGAACTGTATGGCATATCTGATTTGCCATGTAGAGAAGGAGTGGCGACAGATGAGTGACAGTAATTGATATAAGAAGAGAACGGAGGATTACACATGAAAGTCTTAATTGTAGGAAGCGGCGGAAGAGAGCATGCAATTGCATGGAAAGTTTCCAAGAGTGAGAAAGTAGATAAGATTTACTGTGCACCAGGTAACGCAGGAATTGCAGAAGTTGCAGAGTGTGTCAATATTGGTGCTATGGAATTTAATAAATTGGTAGCATTTGCAAAAGAAAAAGAGATTGATCTCACAATTATCGGTATGGATGATCCATTGGTAGGCGGAGTTGTCGATGAGTTTGAAAAAGAAGGTTTAAGAGTATTTGGACCAAGAAAAAATGCAGCAATCTTAGAGGGTTCAAAGGCATTTTCGAAAGATTTGATGAAAAAATACAACATTCCAACGGCTGCTTATGAAACCTTCAATTCTCCAGAGGAGGCACAAAAATACTTAGAGACATCAAAGTACCCAATCGTATTAAAGGCAGATGGACTTGCACTTGGAAAAGGTGTATTAATCTGCAATACAAAAGAAGAGGCAATGGATGGTGTCAAAGAGCTGATGCTTGATAAGAAATTTGGTGCATCTGGCGACACAATTGTTGTAGAAGAATTTATGACAGGACGTGAGGTTTCTGTATTATCTTTCTGTGATGGAAAGACAATCAGAATTATGACATCTGCTCAGGATCACAAGAGAGCAGGCGATGGAGATACAGGACTTAACACTGGCGGTATGGGAACATTTTCTCCAAGCCCATTCTACACAGATGAAGTGGACGAATTCTGTAAGAAATATATCTATCAGGCAACTGTAGATGCAATGGCAGCAGAGGGAAGAGAGTTCAAGGGAGTTATTTTCTTTGGACTGATGCTTACAGCAGAGGGACCAAAAGTTCTTGAATACAATGCAAGATTTGGAGATCCAGAGACTCAGGTTGTCCTTCCAAGAATGAAGAATGACATTGTAGAAGTATTTGAGGCGTGTGTAGATGGAACTTTAGATGAGATTGATTTAGAGTTTGAGGATAATGCAGCAGTTTGTGTTGTTCTTGCATCAGACGGCTATCCAGTCAGCTATGAAAAAGGTTTTGAAATCAAGGGACTTGAGAAGTTTGCGGGAAGTGACGAGTATTTTGTGTTCCATGCAGGTTCAAAATTTGACGGCGATAAGATTGTCACAAATGGAGGACGTGTTCTTGGCGTAACAGCAAAAGGAAAAGATTTAGTCACAGCAAGAGCAAATGCTTATGCGGCAACCGAGTGGATTGATTTTGATAATAAATATATGAGACACGATATTGGTAAGGCAATTGACGAGGCGTAGTTCTGAAAGGCAGAATGATACATATGGAAAAAATAAACACAAGAAAGACCATAGCGATAGGTACTATGTTCCTGATTATGTTTTATGTAATATTTGCACATCAGGGTATGTTTGTTCAGGCGTACCAGAGAAAACTGGGTACAATCAATGGCACCTATGTCAATATTCGAACAGGTGCCGGTACTTCAAATGCGAAACTAAGAAATTCAGCAGGAAGTAACGTACAGTTAAATACCGGTGATTCGGTTGTGATTACTGGCGAGCAGAAAGACAGCAGTGGAGATTTGTGGTATAAGATTGAATTTACATATCCTTCTACGGGAGAAAATCTTACAGGCTATGTATTTGCTGTGTATGTTACGGTGACTGGAAATGTCAATATACCATCTACACAAAATTTCGAGGCATATATGACAAGCCAGGGATTTCCAGAGAGTTACAAGGCCTCACTGAGAGCACTTCATGCAAAATATCCGAACTGGGTATTTACAGCGGATCATCTCTCTTATGACTGGAATGATGCAGTTCGCAATGAGAGTGTTATAGCACGCAGTCTTGTGAGTAAAAATGCAATCACATCATGGAAATCATTGGAGAGTGGAGCATACAACTGGAGTACAGGAACATGGACATCATTTGATGGAAGTGCATGGGTGGCAGCATCGAGAGATTTTGTGGCTTATTGTATGGACCCTAGAAACTTTTTAGATGAGAGCTCTGTTTTTATGTTTGAGATGCTATCTTACAATTCATCTATACATACAAAGGCTAATGTAGAAAAACTGTTAGCCGGTAGTTTTATGGAAAATGCAAATTCTGTTTCCGGAGTTTCTTATGCGACAACGTTTATGCAGGCAGCGGCTCAGTCTGGTGTGAGTCCATATCATCTTGTGTCAAGGGTAATTCAGGAAGTAGGATATTCTGGCACGACAGGCGGAGTCAGAGGCTATTATGCTCCATCTACAGGAAATGTTTATAATAATCTGTATAATTTTTATAATATTGGTGCATATGCTGCAAATGGAAGAGGTGCGGTAGAAAATGGTCTGATTTATGCGAGTAAAACAGATTCTGCATCTATGAGACCATGGAATACAAAGTACAAGGCAATTGTCGGTGGTGCAATTTACATTGGCAGAGGTTATATTAACATTGGTCAGGATACGATTTATTATGAAAAATTTGATTTTGCGGGAACACCATATACACATCAGTATATGACAAATGTTCAGGCACCAAAATCAGAAGCATCAAAGATGTCGAGAGCATACAGTAGTGCGATGAAGAGCAGTACGGCACTGGTATTTAAAATTCCAGTATTTAAAAATATGCCAGCATCTGCATGTGCGTGTCCTACTTACAATGGAGCTCCTGTGAGACAATCGGAAACGACAACACAGAAACCGACAACAACACAGAGGCAGACGACAACACAAAAACAGACAACAACGCAGAGGCAGACGACAACACAAAAACAGACAACAACGCAGAAACAGACAACAACACAAAAACAGACAACAACGCAGAAACAGACGACAACACAAAAGCAGACAACAACGCAGAAACAGACAACAACACAAAAGCAGACAACAACACAAAAGCAGACGACAACGCAGAAACAGACAACAAAACAGCAAACCACAGCACAGGAGACAACAAAGAAATCAACGGAAAACCCAATTAAAACTGAGGGTGTAGAGTATAGTACGACATATCCAATTCACAATGAGCGCTATATTTCGATGGATATAGAGACGACAGTTACAGATATAAAGAGTTCATTTACAATTGCAAATGGAACTGTAAAGTTGTTAAAAGATGGAAAAGAGCTTAGTAATAGCGAAGTGATTAATCAGGATACGGTGATTGCAATTTGCAATCAGTCTGGAAAAGTTGTGAAAAAATATGAGATAATTTTCGTATTTGATATCAATCGAGACGGAATTGTAAGTATTGCCGATTTGATTAAAATCAAAAACTATATGATTGGAATGGAAGAATTTGATGAGAAGATGTTTCTTGCGGCTGATCAGAATTTCGATGGAGTTGTAGATACTGCGGATTTAATACATTTAAAACAAAGACTTGCAAAATAGAATTTTATATTTAAATTGATTCGGAGGAAAAAATGAAATCTGTAGTTAGTAGATTGACAATGATATGTATGGCATTTTTTGCCACGATTCTATTTTTTTCAACGGGTGCGTATGCGGATAATGCAACGGTATCAATTGGAAAAACAACAGGTACAAAAGGAGAGACGATAGCTGTTCCAGTTACCTTGAATGCTGATGTAAGGGCAAATGGACAGATTTCTGTACAATATGACACAAATTTTATGGATTTTGTCTCAATCACATATACAAATGCAGAAGGGAATCCGGTAGAAGATAAAGGCAGCGGAGTATCTGGCATTGCAATGTGGAATACACCTGAACTTACACCGGGTCAGGCGATGACAGTAAATTTTAACTTTTCATTAAAAACAGCAGGCTCGACAGAAATAAAAATAGCAGACAGTACACAGTTAAAAGCAATGGATGAGACAAATCCTGAAAATGTGGAATTGAACCTTACAAAGGCGAATGCAACCATGAATATTGAAGAGACAACTACCAAGTCAGGTGACAGCAAATTGTCTGGAATGGTTGTATCATCTGTTTCAATCAATGGGCAGACAAGTAATGTGTCATTTTCACCGGCATTTTCGCCTGATATATTTGAATATGCAGCAGATGTTCCGGCAAATATCAATCGAATTATTGTATCGACAACATTATCGGATGCACATGCGTCTGCAGCGGTATCTGGATCAAGAATTGATTTGGGAAATAACAAAACTGTAATTACAGTAACAGCCCAGAATGGAACACAGAGTATTTACACAATTTATACACAGAGACTTCCGGAAGGAGCAAATCAGACAGATGTGAACACAACTCCAAATGGAGAGGTGGTTACAAATACTTCTGGAGAGGCACCAGTGGAAACATTTGACCGAAGTCCGGTCTTGGTAGAAAATCTTGGAAAATATATTATTCAGGATTTTTCGCTTACAACCATTCCAGAGGGATTTGAAGAGAGTACAACATCATATAATGGTAGAACAGTTGCAGCTTTGAAAGGTTCGTCAAAGGGAATTACAGTGATTTGTCTTGCAGATGATCCACAGGGAACAAATATTGATTTTTATATTTATAATGAAACAAGTGGAACAATTAATAAAATGGTAAACATTTCAAGTAATCAGAAGGTTTACACAATGATTCCTACAGATGATACGTATGCAGGTCCGGAAGGTTATATGCAAAGTGCAATTGAAGTCAATGGAGATGTTGTGAAGGCATGGGTAAAAAACGATGGCTCTGATTTTTATATTGTCTATGCGATGAACTGGAACGGTGAGGCAACCTTATATGTATATGATGCAAAAGAGCAGACCATGCAGAGATTTATTGATGGCACAAAATCAGGAACTGTTGCAGATGAGCCAACAGAAAACAAACAGTACCTGTTATTGAAAAAAGAATATGATAAATTAAATGCACAGAACAATCAAGTCAAAGATAAACATAAAGTCACTTTGATTTTATTACTCGCTGTTATCGTTGTCTTTGCAATTGTTTTGTTTGTACTGCTGAAAAGTAAGACAAAAAAACAGCCTTCTGCTTATAAGGATTTTGAGTCAAAACAGCAGACAGAAAATGAAGAGGAAATACAGACAGTTGCTCCGCAGACAGTTGCTCCGCAGACAGAGATGACAAAAGAAACGCCAAACACTGTGAAAACTGTTGCGGATCCAAGATTCGAACAAGAAGAGACAAATAAAGAAAGTGTTTCAAATCTGGCACAAAATATCTGGAATGAACAAGATATGAGTACACAGGATTTAAAGATGGTACAGGAGAAAGTGAATCAGTTAAATGCGGAAGTAAAGACTCCGCAAGATAATGATAGTGATATTGAATTTGTGGACATTGATGACAATTAATACCATAGAACTATAATCTTGACAAGTAATGACAACTGTTATACTATTAGTATAACAGTTGTTGTGCAATGTATGGAAGTTTTGATACGATACTGAAAGGTCAGTGATAATATGGTAGTGACAATTGATTTTAACAGTGATGAGGCAATTTATATGCAGCTGAGAAATCAGATTATATATGGAATTGCAGCAGACGAGATTAAAGAGGGGGATTCTTTACCATCTGTGAGACAGATGGCAGAAGATGTTGGTATCAATATGCATACGGTGAACAAAGCCTATGCTGTTTTGAAAGATGAGGGATTTTTGAAGTTAGACAGACGTTATGGCGCAATTATTGCATTTTCTGTGGATAAGATGCGTGCAGTTCAGGATTTAAAGGACGAGATGAAAGTAATCCTTGCAAAAGCAATTTGTAAAAATATAACAGAAGACGAAGCTTTGGAGATTGTACATCAGATTTATAACGATTTTTTGACTTAAATTAGGAGGGCGAAAATGAATCAGAACATATATACTCTTAAAGCGAGAAAAGTTTTAGAAGAAGCTGCGGAAGTAGCCAGAACTCTGAATCACAATTATATCGGAACAGAGCATATTTTGGTTGGAATTTTAAACGTGAAAGACTGTGCAGCGGCAATGATTTTGAAAAAGAATGGTGCAGAGCCGGAACGAATTATAGAATTGATTGAGCGATTGGTGTCCCCATCAGCCCCATTGGAACTTATGGAGAAAACGGTATTTACACCGAGAGTTGAACGAGTATTAGAATATGCAGTAAAATATGCGAATATGACTCATGATAAAAAAGCAGGAACAGAGCATTTGTTATTGGCGCTGATTCGAGAGACAAATGGTGTTGCAACAAGACTTTTGAATACCATTGGAGTGAACCTGCAAGTTGTATTTGGAGAGACGATAGAAGTGATGGGAATACCAGCTCAGGTATTCAAAACAGAAATAGAAACTATTTTTAGAGGAACAGGAAATAGACAGGAAAGACCGTCAACAATCAGTAGATATAGTGTGGATTTGACACAGAAGGCTTTGGATGGTCAGTTGGATCCTGTGATAGGAAGAGAAAATGAAATACTCCGAGTGATTCAGATTCTCAGCAGAAGAACAAAGAACAATCCATGTCTTGTAGGAGAACCAGGTGTTGGAAAGACTGCAATTGTAGAAGGAATAGCAGCAAGAATTGCGAGCGGTCAGGTACCGGATACGGTTAAGGATAAACGAGTGCTTACGCTTGATATGGCAGCGATGGTTGCAGGATCGAAATATCGAGGTGAGTTTGAAGAGAGAATTAAGACAATTATTGACGAAGTCAAACAAGACAAAAATATATTACTTTTTCTGGATGAGATTCACACGATTATCGGAGCTGGCGGAGCAGAAGGCTCTATGGATGCAGCAAATATTCTAAAACCAGCCCTTTCAAGAGGAGAAATTCAGATTATTGGTGCTACGACTCTGGAAGAGTATCGCAAATATTTTGAAAAAGATGCTGCACTTGAGCGAAGATTTCAGCCGGTTACGGTTGATATGCCATCTGTGGAAGAGTCAATTCGGATTTTAAATGGTCTGAAATCAAAATATGAGGAGCATCATGAAGTTGTGATTACAGCGGAAGCTGTTTCGGCGGCAGTATATATGTCAGACCGATATATTAATGACAGATATTTGCCAGATAAAGCAATCGATTTGATGGATGAGGCGTGTGCTAAGGTAAAACTTGCAGGACTTACCAATATGAAGGCGAGTCAGGTGGAAAGTCTCAGGAACGAACTTGCAGACTGTACAGAACGCAAAATTGATGCAATCAAATCACATGATTTAAAAAAAGCAAAAGAGATAAAAGACAGAGAAGAAGAACTTACGATTCTTATAGATAAAGAGATGCAGAAGAATGGCAGGAAATCAAAGAGAAGGACAGAGGTAAAAGAGCAGGATGTTGCAGATGTACTTTCTGTCTGGACGAAGATTCCGGTATCAAAAATCAGTGAAAAGGAGGAGAGTAAACTTAAAAAGCTGGAAAATATTTTAGAGAAGAGAGTTGTTGGACAGCCGGAGGCAATTAAGGTTGTATCCAATGCAATTCGCAGAGGTCGAGTGGGGCTGAAAGATCCAAACAGACCAATTGGATCCTTTCTGTTTTTAGGACCTACTGGTGTGGGAAAAACAGAACTTTCAAAAGCAATTGCGGAATCCGTATTTGGAAGTGAGAAATCAATGATTCGTGTTGATATGTCTGAATATATGGAAAAGCATAGTGTTTCAAAGATGATTGGATCGCCACCGGGATATGTGGGATATGATGATGGAGGACAACTGAGCGAAAGGGTCAGAAGAAATCCATACTCTGTTGTATTATTTGATGAGATTGAGAAGGCACATCCGGATATTTTTAACATTTTGCTTCAGATTTTAGATGAAGGACATATTACAGATAATACAGGCAGAAAAATTGATTTTAAGAATACTGTGATTATTATGACATCCAATGTGGGTGCACAGAAAATTATTGAACCAAAACATCTGGGATTTATTCAGAGCGATGATGAAGAGAAGAATTATGAAATGATGAAGAAAGATGTGTTGGAGGAAATTAAGCAGTTATTTAAGCCTGAATTTATAAATCGTATCGATGAGATGATTGTATTCCATTCACTAGGTAAGGAACAAATGGGCAGAATATTATCGATTATGCTGAGTGACGTAACGAACAGAGCAAAGAATCTTGATATTACACTCAAACTTTCAGCTCAGGCAAAGGAATTGATTATTAATGAGAGTTTTGACAAAAAATATGGAGCAAGACCACTCAGAAGAAAGATTCAGACTATGGTAGAGGATCAGCTTGCGGAGAGAATTTTAAACAGTGAAATAAAAAAGGGAGACACAGTCAGTGTAGGTGTTTCGGAAAATAAATTAACATTTAAAGTTAAAAGATAAAATACGATTTGGAGGACAAAGAGATGGCAGTAGTAAAAGAGTTATTGAGAGTAGAGGAGAATGGTACATTAAGTTTTGGAAACTTTGAATTAGATACAAAGTCGAAATTATCTGATTTCGAGTACAATGGAGACATCTATAAAGTAAAGACATTTAAGGAAATTACAAAATTAGAGAGAAATGGTGTATTTGTATACGAATCTGTACCAGGAACGGCTGTAAATAATTTTTATGAATCTGATAAAGAGATGACATTTACCGTAGAAGGAACAGATGATGCCTCTATTACAGTAGAAGCTGAAAATGGAGCTGAATATAAAGTTTGTGTAGATGGCATTAATGTTGGTACAGTAACAGCAAATATGGGTGGGAAACTTGTATTAAGTGTTGAGTTGAATGTAGGAAAGGCATCAGAAGTAAAACTGATTAAACAGTAATAATAAAATCATAAAAGACTGTTCCGAATTAGATATAACGGGGCAGTCTTTCTTTTTTGTATTATATTAGACTGATTTGGAACAAGCAAAAAATCCAATATATTATGCGGTTTTTTCTATATGAAAAGATTTTTCCGTGACGTTTTGTCAGTGGAATATAATAAATTGATGAGAAAATAATCGTGGAATATGTAAATTACTATTTATGAAAAGTGGAGGGAATATGGCAGCGAAGAGTAATATATTTTTTTGTAAGGAATGTGGGTATGAATCATCGAAGTGGATGGGGCAGTGTCCTGGATGTAAGGAGTGGAACACATTTGTCGAAGAACCCGTAGTAAAAAAAGGAAGTTCCTATGTGAAGAAAAAGGCAACGGACAGAGAACCTTCGAAATTATCTGATATTTCACTGGAGACAGAAGATAGAACAAATACAGGGATAGAAGAATTTGATCGCGTTCTTGGAGGAGGAATTGTATCTGGATCGTTAGTTCTGGTAGGAGGAGATCCGGGAATTGGTAAATCCACCTTGTTATTACAGGTCTGTAAGAATCTTGCTAATATGGGAAAAAGTGTACTATATGTATCTGGTGAGGAATCTCTTAAGCAAATAAAACTGAGAGCAAATAGAATTGGGGAGATTGGAGAAAGTTTTTCTTTGCTGTGTGAAACAGATTTAGACATCATAGAGGAAGTAATCAAAAAATATAAGCCGGAGGTTGTAGTGATTGATTCGATACAGACAATGTATCGGTCTGATATATCATCAGCTCCGGGAAGTGTCAGTCAGGTAAGAGAATCTACGAATACGCTGATGCAGCTCGCAAAGGGGCTTTCCATATCCATTTTTGTTGTGGGACATGTGACAAAAGAAGGTGTGGTAGCAGGACCGAGAGTATTAGAACATATGGTAGATACGGTGTTGTATTTTGAAGGTGATCGCCATGCAACGTACCGTGTATTGAGAGGTGTGAAAAACCGATTCGGTTCAACAAATGAAATTGGGGTATTTGAAATGATGGAATATGGACTTAAAGAGGTAAAGAATCCATCAGAATTTATGCTGATGGGAAGACCAGAAAATGCCTCAGGCTCAGTGATTACATGCTCAGTGGAGGGAACAAGACCAATTTTGCTGGAAATTCAGGCGCTGGTTGCGAGAACTAATTTTGGATTTCCGAGGAGAACATCTGCGGGTACTGATGCGAACCGAGTAAATCTCTTGATGGCAGTACTGGAAAAAAGAGCGGGCTTACAGATTAACGACTGCGATGCATATGTCAATATAACAGGAGGATTAAAAATAAACGAACCAGCTTTGGATTTGGGGATTATTATGGCAGTTGTGTCGAGTTATAAAAATAGAGCCGTAGATTCTGAAATGGTAGTATTTGGTGAGGTAGGATTGTCGGGAGAGATAAGATCTGTCAGCAATATAGAACAGAGAATTGCAGAGTGTGAGAAACTGGGATTTACTTCGTGTATTCTTCCTCAGAGTGCACTTGTCAGTATAACAGGCAAGACAAAAATGAAACTGATAGGTGTGAGTAATATCAGTGAAGCAATTGGCTTTATCTAAGTGTAAGAACAGTCTTTTCTATATATAATAGGTGGGGATATAGTAAACTTGTCTCCATGAGAGCAATCTCTGACGGAGATAAACACTCTGCTTAATACATTCACATTTGAAGAGTGAAATATTTGATAAAAAAATGAAAAAAGTTGTTGACAAAAGGGGAGTGGGGTGCTATTATATACAAGTCGCTTGTGACAGGCGTCAGAAAGCGACAAAAACAGTCAGAAAAGACTGAAAAAAGACTGAATAAAAAATCAAAAAACAACGAAAAAAGTTGTTGACAAATCACTTGAGAAGTGATAAGATAATCGGGTCGCTGAAAAGCGGTACGGTAAATCAAAAAGGTTTTGAAAAAAAGTTTTAAAAAGTGCTTGACAAACAAAACTGAGTATGATAGAATGAATGAGTTCGCTGCGGCGAATAAAACAAAAAAATGAACATTGATAACTAAACAGTTTTAGATAATCTAATGCAAATTAGATAAGGAAATAAACCAAAATCCCTGAAATTTCAAAAATTTCAAGCG
>ONXS01000029.1 GCA_900321855.1 uncultured Eubacteriales bacterium
ATCAGGGGATGACTGCTGATGAGACACTTCATCTCACGATGGCTATGGCAGACAGTGGAGACAGAATGGATTTGTCTGCCATTCATGGCAAAAAAATAGATAAGCACAGCACTGGTGGCGTGGGAGACAAGACGACACTTGTAGTTGGACCGATTGTAGCGGCATTAAATATTCCGGTTGCAAAGATGTCAGGAAGAGGACTTGGGCATACAGGAGGAACGATTGATAAGTTAGAAAGTATTCCGGGATTCTCAACTGTGATGTCCGAAGAAGAATTTATGGAAAAAGTAAACGACATAAAAATTGCACTGGTCAGCCAGACGAAAAACCTTGCACCGGCAGATAAAAAGATTTATGCACTGAGAGATGTGACAGCGACAGTGGATTCCATGCCACTGATTGCAAGTAGTATTATGAGTAAAAAACTGGCATCTGGAGCGGATGCCATCATATTGGATGTAAAGACAGGAAGTGGAGCACTGCTGCAAAAAGAAGAAGATTCCTTACAGCTTGCAAAAGAGATGGTTTCTATCGGGGAAGGTGCAGGGAGAAAAACGATTGCTCTTGTCACAAATATGGACGAGCCACTTGGAAATGCAGTTGGAAATTCGCTGGAAATCATGGAAGTCATTGACACCTTGAACGGAAAGGGACCAAAAGATTTTGAAGAATTGTGTCTGAATATTTCCGCATACATGATTATGGCAAATGATGAGAATAAAGATTTTGAAACTGCGTACACTATGGCAAGAGAAGTATTGACAGATGGGAGAGCCAAAGAAAAATTCAGGCAGTTTATAACCAGCCAGCATGGAAATGCAGAGGTCATTGAGAATAAACAACTATTGGAAATTGGCAAAATCAATCATTGTGTTGCGGCAGCAGAAACAGGGTATGTAAAACAGATTGATACTCTGAAAATTGGACTTGCATTGATGATTCTCGGTGGCGGAAGAGAAAAAAAAGAGGACACGATTGATTATGGAGTTGGTCTGATTGTTCGAAAAAAAGTTGGGGATTTAGTGAAAAAGGGCGAGTGCATTGTCGAAATATATGGAAATAATAAGGAAAAAATATGTGAGGCAGAGCAGATGATACAGGGAGCATATGTGTATTCGGATATGTTTGTCGAAAAAAATCAACTGATAAAATATGTCATTGATAAAACCAAAATAGTGTGATACACTCAGAGTTGCTTTTTGACAGAGTATTAGAATTGAATTAAGAAAGGACTTCCGATAAGTCATGAAGAACAGAGTAAAAAGTTTTTTTAATAATACGATTTATGTGAAAAATTTATTTCTATTTGGTATTATACCATTTCTTTTGGAACTGGTCATTGAAATGTTAAATAGAGGATCTGTTATTGGCGCTTTTCGCTTTTTGATTTTCAGCCCGGTGCAGTTTTTGTGCAATATGATTTTTATTACAATATCTGTGATGATTGGTCTGATGTTTAAAAAGAGAACGTTTTATATAACAATTATTTCTTTAATCTGGCTGATTATGGGATTGACGAACAGAATCCTGCTGACAATCAGAGTTACACCATTTAACGGAATGGATTTGAAACTGATTGATACAGCTAAAACAATTCTGGATCAGTATTTTTCGCCGCTGGTAATTACAGGAGCGATTGTTGTCACTATACTGTTAATCAGCGGATTGGTTTTTCTGTTTATTAAGGCACCTAAAATTGATTATAAGATTAATTACTGGAAAAATTTTGCCCTCATTTGCATTGCAATTATTGTAGCAATTTTTGGTATTCGTCTTGCGAATAATGCGGGATTTTTGTCAAGAAAATTCCCAAATCTGACAATTGCTTATAATAAGTATGGATTTGTTTATTGTTTTGAGCAGGGACTGGTAAACAAAGGAGTAAAAAAACCTACTGATTATTCAAAAAATAAGATTGATACGATTATGGATAAGCTGGGTGTGGAAGGTACGGACTCGGAAAGTGACACAAACAAGGATAAAGTTACGAAAACACCGAATATTATCTTTCTTCAGTTAGAATCTTTTATGGATTTGAATACATGCAAGAATATAGAATTTAATCAGGACCCTACACCATATTACAATCAGTTGAGAAAAGAATTTACATCGGGTTACCTCAATGTATTCAATGTCGGATATGGCACTTGTAATACAGAGTTTGAAGTAATGACAAGTATGAATCTGGAAGATTTTGGACCTGGCGAAATGCCTTACAAGACATTATTAAAAGAAAATGTGTGTGAGAGTGTGGCGTTTGATTTGAAAGAGTATGGTTATCGCACACATGCAATTCATGATAATGATGCAACATTTTATTCTAGAAAAACTGTTTTCCCACATTTAGGATATGATACATTTACCTCAATTGAGTATATGAATGTACAGGAATATACCTATGAGGGCTGGGCAAAAGACAAAATTTTAACAGAGGAGATTCTGAAAGCTATCAAGGAAAATGATGCCCCAGATTTTATCTACACAATTTCTGTTCAGGGACATGGAAGTTATCCGACAGAAAAAGTGTTAGAGAATCCAAAGATTCAGATTTTATCAGGAGTAGACAATGAGGGCAAGAAAAATGCCATTGAATATTATGCAAATCAGATTAATGAAATGGATGAGTTTGTAAAAGAGCTCACAGCGGCATTGAAAGACTGCGGAGAAGATACAATACTGGTTATGTATGGAGATCATTTGCCAGGACTTGGTTTTTCTGAAAAAGATTTGACAAATAATTCCATTTATCAGACAGAATATGTTATCTGGAATAACTTTGGAATGGCAAAAGAGGATGAAGATATTCGCTCCTATCAGTTAGCACCAAAAGTTTTGAAATCACTTGGAATGACAGCCGGAGTAATTAATAAATATCATCAGACATATAAAGATGATGAAGAATATTTAAGTGGACTGCAAAATCTAGAGTATGATATTTTATTCGGAAATCAGGTGGTATATGGTGGAGTAAATCCATATGTGCCTACAAAACTCCAGATGGGAATTCAGGAGATTACAATTAGCGAAATAGAAAAGAGAAAAGTTGACGGAAAAGATTATATCTATGTACTTGGAGAGAATTTTACACCATCAAGTAAAGTACAGGTCAATGGAAAAATTTATGAGACAGAATTTATAGACACCAGTGCGCTGAGAATTGTATATGATGATTTGACTGCATTGGATTCATTTGTTGTTGCGCAGACAGATAAAGATAGCGGCTATGTAGTTGGAAAGACAAAAGAATGTCTGTATTATGGTGACGGGTCAGAGGAGACGCAAGACCAATCTGAGACAAAAGATATGTCTGAACAGAAAACAGATGATACAAAAAAATAGTATGAAATAATAAAAATCCCATATAATAGTTAATAATGATTATATGGGATTTTTTATGTGGAAAAAAATAGTTGTGTTTTTCATGTGCGTGTTATTAATGGGGCAGACTGCGAATGTAATGGGAATGACAGCATATGTTGAGACTGCTGGAAATGTGACGGGAGATAATCTGGATATTTCCGCTCATTCAGCAATACTTCTCGAAGCAGAAACGGGAAAGGTACTTTATGAAAAGGATGCGGATTTAGAGGTGTCACCGGCGAGTATTACGAAAATTATGACGTTAATTCTGATTTTTGATCAGATAAAAAGTGGTAAACTTGACTATGAAGATTTAGTGACAACAAGTGAACACGCAAAATCTATGGGAGGTTCTCAAGTATTTTTGGAGACTGGAGAACAGCAGAGTGTGGATACGCTGATTAAGTGTATCATTATTGCATCGGGAAATGATGCGTGTGTGGCGATGGCTGAACATATTGCAGGTTCTGAGGAAGAGTTTGTGAAAAAAATGAATGAGCGGGCAGCAGGACTTGGCATGACACATACCGTATTTCGTGATTGTTGTGGACTATATGACACAATGGAGCATCACACATCGGCAAGAGATGTTGGGATTATGTCAAGAGAATTAATCACTAAGTACCCGGAAATCTTTCAATATTCCTCTGTGTGGATGGAAAATATTACACATACTACGGATAAGGGGAGCAAGGAGTTTACACTTGCAAACACCAATAAACTGCTCAAGCAGTATAGTTATGCAACCGGCTTAAAGACGGGAAGTACCTCTCTTGCTAAATACTGTGTCAGTGCAACCGCTGAAAAAGACGGAGTGAAGTTAATTGCTGTCATTATGGGGGCAAAAGACTACAAAGCAAGATTTGCAGAGGCGAAAACACTTTTGGAATATGGATATAATATGATTTCTATCTATGAAGATACGGAATTGAAAAAGGAAAAGATACCTGTAAAAGGCGGAACGAGAGCGTATGTCTATGGAGAAACGAGAGAAAACTTTAAATATATTTGTGGGAAAGACCAAAATAGTGCCGACATTATAAAAAAGAAACATATACCAAAATCTCTGAGAGCGCCACTCAAAAAGGGAGACAGCATAGGCTCTTATGATTATTATATAGGAAATGAAAAAATTGGAGACGCCAAAATATATGCCACCAATGGAGTGAATAAAAAAGGATATATGGACTATTACATAAATTTTTGGTATAATTTTTTTAATCAATAATATATTGGATAAAATGAGGAAATTATGGATTTAGAATTTAAACTTCAGGTGTTTGAAGGTCCGTTAGATTTACTTTTGCACCTAATAGAGAAAAATAAAGTAAATATTTATGACATTCCAATTGTAACAATTACGGAACAATATATGGAATACATTCGACAGATGGACAGACAGGATTTAAATATTGTGAGTGAGTTCCTTGTTATGGCGGCAACACTCCTAGACATAAAGGCAAAAATGTTATTGCCAAAAGAAGTGGATGAAAATGAAGAAGAAGTTGATCCAAGAGAAGAACTGGTTCGCAGACTTCTTGAATATAAGAGATACAAATACATGTCTTTTGAATTGAAGGACAGAGAAATTGATGCGGAAAAAATAAATTATAAACAGGAGACTATTCCTATAGAAGTAAAAAAATATGAGCCACCTGTTGATATGGACCAGTTGATGAAAGGCATTACACTGCAGCAGCTCAGCAAGATTTTTAGTGAAGTGCTCAAAAGACAGGAAAATCGTGTAGATCAGGTTCGAAGTCAGTTTGGAACCATTGAAAAAGAAGAAGTCAGCATTGAGGATAAGATGGATTATGTACTCGATTTTACTGTGAAAAATAAACACTACAGTTTTAAGAAACTTTTAAAAAAACAATGTTCTAAGGTTCAGGTTATTGTGACATTTCTTGCTATTTTGGAATTAATGAAAACGGGAAAGATTATGATAACACAGGAACATATTTTTGATGAAATTGTGATAGATGTGGTAGAGGCATAAGAAAGGCAGAAAAATATTGGATAAAAAGAATAAAGTTCAGATTCAGGCAGCAATCGAGGCGATTTTATTTGCAATGGGAGAGGCTGTAGAAGAAGAAAAAATTGCAAAGGCTTTGGAGCTGGATTTGAAGACAACAAGAGAAAATATCAAAGAGCTTATGGAACGCTATAATTCTGATGGCAGTGGAATTGGCATTGTGCGATTAGAAAACGCTTACCAGATGTGTACGAAAAAAGAGATGTACAGCTATCTGATCAGAATTGTATCGCAGCCTAAAAAACATACCCTCACAGATGTACTGCTTGAGACATTATCGATTATTGCCTATAAGCAGCCGGTTACAAAGAGTGAGATGGAATCCATCCGAGGTGTCAAATGTGACCACGCAGTGAATAAGCTGATTGAATATAATCTGGTAGAGGAGGTAGGAAGATTAGATGCACCGGGCAGACCACTTTTATTTGGAACTACTCAGGAATTCTTGAGAAGATTTGGGGTGGAATCAATTGAAGAACTTCCTCAGTTAAATACAGATAAGGAAGAAGAGTTTAAGGAAGAGGCCGAAAAAGAGGCAAAAATCAAATTGGAAACTTAGTACACAGTAAATGTGCACAAAAAAATACAAGAAATAGTTTGGCTATATTTTGTGAAAGGATTTTTTATGCAAAGTGCACAAAAAATCCTTTTTTTTATTTTGCGAAATATTGACAATATTACGATGCAATGTTATACTAGCAAAGAACAGTAGTAGATATTTTTGAGTTTATAATCTAATCATTAGTATCAGCTTGTTAATTGTGCATTAAAAAAATAACTTGAGAATATTTATACCGGATAGATAGATTATTTTGTCTAAATTGACGAAAATAATCTATTCTGTTATGTAACAGTCTGCGAATGGACTATTATATGAACGAAAAGGACTGTTCGCAGAAAAAAAATTTATTGAGCAAAAGCTCGGAAAGGCAGAGGAAATTATGAAGAAAAAAATCGTAGCAGGCGTAATGGCTGCAACTATGGTGGCTTCAGCACTTACAGGATGTGGATCTACAAAGAAAGACAGAACTACAACAGAAGTAGATGTTGACGCACTCAAAGGAAGTTTTGTGACAAATCAGGAGATTACAAGCGATGACGTTGAACTTGTTGTTTGGGAGTCAACAAACGGACCAGACAAGTTTATCGAGAAAGCTGGAGAATATTTCCACAAAATTTATCCAAACATCACTATAAAATATGAGAACGTTGAATCAACAAACGCTGATTCACAGATTGGTCTTGACGGACCAGCAGGTAATGGACCAGACTTATTTGCAACAGCTCATAACAACATTGGTAAATTAGCAAACAATGAAAATATCGCAGCAGTTCCAGAGTCAGAGGTAGAAATTGTAAAAAATTCATGTAACCAGCAGGCTTTAAACGGTGCAACACTTACAACATCAGATGGAACATCAACTGTATATGGCTATCCAGTATCTACTGAGACATATGCACTTTTCTACAACAAAGACCTTATTAAAGAAGAAGATGTACCTAAGACAATGGAAGATTTAGTAAAATACATTGGTGAAAACAATGGCGGCGGTACAGTTCCTTTCTTATTTGATGCCGGTAATGCTTACTATAGTGTAATGTTTACATCAACAGAGTCTGAGCACTTATATGGTATGGACGGAAATGATATGAAAGATTCACATATGCTTTCAGATCAGGCTATCCAGCAGATGGAAGATTTCACAAACTTATCAAAAGCAATCAATATGAACACAAAAGATATTGATTATACAAAGAACGATGAGATGTTCAAATCAGGCTTACTTGCAATGGAAGTTTCAGGAGCATGGAACATCACAACATTTGAAGAGTCAGGAATTAACTTTGGTATTACATCTATTCCAGCACTTACAGCTACAGGAAAACCACCTGTAAACTTCATGGGTGTTAGATGTATGTTCGTTTCTAACTACTCAAAACATCAGGCAGAAGCTACAGCATTTGCAGAGTTCTTAATGACAAAAGAAATGCAGCAGTTACGTTGTGAACTTACAGCAACAATGCCAGCAAGAGATGATGTATTAGAGAATATCTCTGATGAGAAGATTAAGACATACTTAAATGGTCTTTCAGAGCAGATTCAGTACTCATATCCAATGCCAAACATTTCACAGGCAAGTTTATTCTGGACACCATTTGGTTCAGCTTATGCTAACATCTGGAATGGAAA
The DNA here is from genome assembly GCA_900321855.1 of uncultured Eubacteriales bacterium. Taxonomy (GTDB): domain Bacteria; phylum Bacillota; class Clostridia; order Lachnospirales; family Lachnospiraceae; genus Bovifimicola. The sequence continues at coordinate 7,587 of ONXS01000029.1, forward strand.
AGCAAAAGATGTAAAATCTGAGTTACAGGATGCTAATAAGTCAGCAACAAAGAATAAATAATTCTGTTATTTATTAAAGATATACATATCCCATACAGAATATGTATGGGATAGCTAAAAAAAATGAAAGATAGGTGAGATTATGGGAACAACCATTAAACCTGATGGTTCCTCAAGAAAACAAATTCTTCTTGCAGCTTGTATTTTTATGGGACTTGCTCACATCATGTACTTAAAGCAGTATTTAAAAGGTGCTGTTTTAGCTGCTGTTGAAGTTATATTTATTTTAGCATCTCCTTCAATTTATACAAATATCAGAAAGATGCTTGCACTTCAGGGAAATCTGAATAATCCATCAAGTTTCCGATTAATCGATGGTTTATTTTATTTAATCCTTGCAATAATGTTTATTATTGTTTATGTTATCACAATTAAGAACGCAATGACTTCATACGAAGATTTCTGTCTCGATGGAAGAATGAAATCACAGAAAGAGTCTGTAGCAGGTATGGCTGGTAAGTCATTCCCAATTTTTGCTATGGCTCCTGCATTCTTATTAATCCTCTTCTTCGTAGTAGTTCCACTTTTATTCTCAATGTTAGCAGCATTTACATCATACTCTGACAGTGGTGAAATTAAAGGTGGTGCGAACTCATTCGGATGGGTTGGATTTGAGAACTTTAGCACAATGTTCAGTGGAACATCTGGATGGAGCGGATCATTTGCATCGGTTGCTGTCTGGACTGTTGTATGGGGATTCCTCGCAACAATTACATGTTACCTCGGTGGTATGATTATGGCTGTTATCTTATACGAAGCAAAACTCAAGGTAACACCAGTATTCAGAGCAATCCTTATTTTACCATATGCTGTTCCTTCACTTCTTACAATTTCAGTATGGAACAACTTATTAGATGGTAAGAAATTTGGTATTATCAACGCAACATTAATCCAATTTGGAATCATCGATGAGAAGAGCCCAATTCAGTTCTTGTCAAGTTCAAGCGGCTCTGCAAGAATGTGGTGTATTCTTATCAACATGTGGTGTGGTATTCCATACTTTATGTTACTTGTAACAGGTCAGATGACAGCTATTTCTGCTGATGTTTATGAGGCAGCAGCTATCGATGGAGCAAATGAGTTCCAGGTATTTACAAATATCACATTACCACTTGTAGTTTATCAGACAGCTCCACTTATCATCATGTCATTTACACATAACATCAACAACTTCGGTGCAGTTTACTATTTGACAGGTGGTGGACCAAATACAGATCAGACGACTATTACAAAAGCCGGTGGTACTGATATCTTCATTTCATGGATTTACAAGATTAGTACTGACAGTAAGCAGTACAACATGGGTGCGGTTCTTGCTATCTTCGTATTCGCAGTTCTTGCTCCATTTGCAATCTTTAACTTCATTAATACGAAATCATTCAAGGAGGGAGAATTATAATGGCAAATAATCCAAAGGCAAAAGCATTGAAAATTGTATATATCGTCATTTTGGTTCTTACAAGTATTATAACAATTTATCCATTGTTATATACAGTAAGTATCGCATTTTCTCCAAAAGGAAGTTTGGCTCAGGGTATCGTACCATTTTCAACAGGTATTAGTTTAAAGAACTTTAACAAACTGATATATGACTATCCATTCTTCAACAGTGTGAAGAATACTTTAATTGTATCAGTAGGTGTAGTACTTCTTACAATCATCTGCTGTACATTAGCTGCATATGTATTCTCAAGATTTAAATTCCCAATGAAGAAAGCAATGATGTTATCAATCCTTGTTCTTCAGATTTTCCCTACATTCATCGGAATGCAGGCTGTATACGTAATCGTACAGAGATTAGGCGGACATGATAAACTTTGGGCATTAATTCTTATTTATGCATCAGCAAATATTCCATATAACACATGGTTAATTAAATCATATCTTGATACAATTCCATTGGCTCTTGATGAGGCTGCAAGAATTGACGGTGCAAACCACTTCAAGGTATTTGGAACAATTATTCTTCCAATGTTAAAACCTATGATTGTATTCCTTGCAATCACAACATTTACAGGTCCATGGTTAGACTTCATCTACCCAAGACTTATCTTAAAACAGAACAACTTTACACTTGGACCTATGTTACTGAACTTACTTGGTACAGGTTCAGGTACAGCATCTGATTTCCCAGCATTCGCTGCAGGTGCGTTAATCGTAGCAGTGCCATTCATCACAATCTTCTTGATTGGACAGAATGCAATGGTTACAGGTCTTGGAGCCGGAGCTGTTAAAGGTTAATCGTTATTTTACAATAATATGGAATCTTATGAGACAGGTTGGAAACAACCTGTCTTTTTTAGTTTTGACAATAGGTTGTATTTTGATACAAATTGAGAATCTGTACTTGCTTGCGGATATTTTGTTCACTGTTAGAATCAGAAAATATAAATAAAAAAAATTAAAAAATACTTATTGACATCACTGCGTTAAAGTGATATAGTATCAATAAATAATTGAAACCGTTGATGCGGAGATAAAAATAGTTGTAGCACTTCCAGAGAGTCGTGATGGTGGAAATCGACAGAAAGCTGATTATTAAATGGATCGCAGAGGGTCTGGTCAAAGGCAAATTGCTTAGTATTCCAGAACGCAGTGCAAGCGTTATTTTGCAGAGAATATGATAGTATTCTTTTGAGTGTGCGTATATCGTAAAACAAGGTGGTACCGCGAAGTTTATATGTTTGAATTTTCGTCCTTGGCAGAATTTTATATTCTGTCAAGGACTTTTTGCATTATTCGGAACCTCCTCCTATCGTTTTATTAACTCTCAAAAGACCGGAAAGGAGATTAATATGACACTAAGACCAACGTTAGAAGAAGTTCTAACCACAGCGCAGGAGGGGGTATACAAATCAGTTCCTGTCAGCACAGAAATCTTTTCAGACATTAAGACGCCAATTGAGGTGATGAGGATTTTAAAAAATGTCAGCAGACATTGCTATATGCTAGAGAGTATTGAGGATAATAGAAATTGGGGGAGATATACATTTCTAGGTTATAATCCAAAAGTGGAATTCACCTGTTTTAATTCAAAAATTACAATTCGAAGTGGGGATGACAAAAAAGAATATGTCGATTTAAATCCCGAAACATATATTCGTGAACTACTTGGTGAGTATAAAAGTAAGCAGTATGACAATCTCCCATCTTTTACGGGAGGACTGGTCGGATATTTTTCGTATGACTATATCAAATATGCAGAGCCTTCTCTAAATCTTGATGCAAATGATACAGAACATTTTAAGGATGTAGACTTAATGCTGTTTGATAAAGTGATTGCATTTGATAATTTTAGACAGAAAATTATCTTAATACAAAACATTCAGTTAAAGGGTGATATTGAGAAGGCATATAAGGATGCCGAAAATTCGCTGAGAGAGATGGTAGAACTGATAAAACACGGAGAGCCGGCAGAGATAAAAGCCGGAAGAAGAACATCCGATTACAGATTCCTATTTTCAAAAGAGGAATATATGGAGAAGGTCGAACAGACAAAGAGACATATTATTGAGGGAGATATATTCCAACTTGTTTTATCAAACCGAATAGAGGCAGATTATGAGGGAAGTCTGTTTGATGTGTACAGACAACTGAGAACGGTAAATCCATCACCGTATATGTTTTATTTTTCAAGTGATGACATTGAGATGGCAGGGGCATCTCCGGAGACATTGGTAAAATTAAAAAATGGAATCCTGCACACCTTTCCACTCGCAGGCACAAGACCGAGGGGGAAAGATAAAGCAGAAGATGAGCAATTGGAAAAAGAACTCCTTGCAGATGAAAAAGAAAAATCGGAGCACAATATGCTTGTGGACCTCGGAAGAAATGATCTCGGTAAAGTGAGCAGATTTGGGACAGTTGAAGTAGAACAGTATATGAATATATTGAAATATTCACATGTGATGCACATTGGTTCTACCGTAAAGGGAGAAATCAGAGAGGATAAAGATGCCATTGATGCAATCAACGCAGTTTTGCCGGCTGGAACTTTGTCGGGAGCACCGAAAATCAGGGCGTGTGAAATTATTAATAAGCTGGAAAATAATAAACGTGGAGTCTATGGCGGTGCAATCGGCTATCTGGATTTTTCAGGAAATATGGATACCTGTATAGCAATCAGACTTGCATTTAAAAAGAATGGCAAAGTATTTGTTCGTTCAGGGGCAGGAATTGTTGCAGACAGTGTTCCGGAAAATGAATTTCAGGAATGTGTGAATAAGGCAAAAGCGGTATTAACAGCGATTGATGAGTCACAGGGAGGTATCGAATAATGATTTTATTGATAGATAATTATGACAGTTTTTCATACAATCTGGTTCAACTGATTGGCGAACTAAACAGCGATGTCAAAGTCATTCGAAATGACGAACTCACAGTGGAGGAAATTGACGGGCTGCATCCAGAGGCAATCGTAATCTCACCGGGACCTGGCAGACCAGAAGATGCAGGTGTATGTGAGAATGTGATAAAAGAACTTGGCGGCAAATATAAAATTCTCGGTGTGTGTCTTGGACATCAGGCAATCTGTGAGAGCTTTGGGAGCACGATTACATATGCAAAAGAACTGATGCATGGCAAGCAGTCTAAAATAAAGCTGGACGAAAAATCTAAGCTGTTTCAGGGACTGGGGACAGAGACAGAGGTTGCGAGGTATCACTCTCTGGCGGCAGACAGAGACACGATTTCTGAGGAACTTCGAGTTACTGCAATTGCGGATGACGGAGAGGTTATGGCAGTGGAGCATAAAACATACCGCATCTATGGATTACAGTTTCATCCGGAGTCAATTATGACACCGGACGGAAAAAGAATGTTGCAAAATTTTTTAAATATATAGAATTAGTGGAAAGTTATAAGATTGAAATAAATAGAAACAGATAAAAATAGAAATAAAAATAGAAATAGAAAAGGACGGGAAACGATTATGATAGAGATTGCAATTAAAAAGTTGGCAAATAAAGAGAATATTGGATATGATATGGCAAGGGAGGTTGCGGATGAGATTATGGGAGGACAGGCAAGTCCGGTTCAGATTAGTTCTTATCTCACTGCACTTTCGCTCAAAGGAGAGACTATAGATGAGATTACAGGAAGTGCACAGGGAATGAGACAGCATGAAACGGTACTTCCAAATAGTGAGGACACACTTGAGATTGTCGGAACGGGTGGAGATGGAGCAAGTTCTATCAATATCTCTACAATTTCAGCAATTATCACGGCAGCGGCAGGAATTAAGGTTGCAAAGCATGGAAATCGTGCAGCGTCAAGTAAGTGTGGAACGGCAGACTGTTTAGAAAGTCTTGGTGTCAATATCAGTCTTGGACCAGATGAAAACTTGAAGGTATTAGCTGAGACAGGAATGTGTTTCTTGTTTGCACAGAGATACCATATGGCAATGAAAAATGTGGGACCAGTCAGAAAAGAACTGGGAATTCGAACCATCTTTAATATACTTGGACCACTTGCAAATCCGGCAAACGCATCTATGCAGTTACTCGGAGTGTTCTCGGAAAATCTCGTTGAGCCACTTGCACAGGTATTAAAAAATCTTGGATTAAAGAGATTTATGGTCGTATATGGAAAAGACGGATTTGATGAAATTTCAGTCAGTGACGAGACTCTTGTGTGTGAATATGATGGCAAGGAATTCCACACTTATACGATGAAACCGGAGGATTTTGGTTTTGAGCGAGCAGAGAAAGCAGATGTTGTCGGAGGAACACCGGGACAAAATGCAGAGATTTTAAAAGAGATTTTAAGTGGGGCAAAGGGTGCAAAAACCGATATTGTGTTGTTGAATGCGGGTGCTGCAATTCATGTTGCAAGACCGGAATACACTATAGCTCAGGGAATTGAAATTGCCAGAGAAATGATTGAGACAGGAAAGGCATATGAAAAATTACAGGAATTTATCAGAGTGACAAACGAACAAAAGGCAAGTTAATGAGATGGGAAATGGTATGATACTGGATAAGATTGTTGAGAGTACAAAGATAAGAGTCAGGGCTGCATATCAGCGGGAAAGTTTTGAGAGTATCAAGACAAGAGCGTTGAATTTTCAAAGTGGAAAGGTTCCGTTTGCGTTTGAGCAGGCTCTCAAAAAACAGCCAATTGCATTTATCTGTGAGGTGAAAAAAGCATCACCGTCAAAGGGATTAATTGCGAAGGAATTTGATTATATAGAGATTGCGAAGGAATATGAGAAATCAGGTGCGGCATGTATTTCTGTTCTCACAGAACCGGAGTTTTTCAGAGGCAGTCTTTCTTATTTAAAAGAAATTAGTGAAAATGTAAAAATACCTCTTCTGAGAAAGGATTTTATCATTCATGAATATCAGATTTATGAGGCAAAATTAAGTGGGGCAGATGCAATACTCCTCATCTGTTCTATCCTGTGTGACGAGCAAATGGTATCTTATATTAAAATTGCAGATAAACTCGGAATGAGCGCAGTCGTTGAGGCACATGATGAGGACGAGGTGAGACGTGCCAAGCGGTGTGGTGCCAGAATTATAGGTGTAAATAACAGAAATCTAAAGGATTTTACTGTAGACATCAACAATAGTCTCAGATACCGAGACATGGTAGCAGATGATACGATGTTTATTTCGGAGAGTGGAATTCAGACACCAGATGATATAAAAACACTGGTGGACCATAAGGTCAATGCGGTGTTAATTGGAGAAACCCTCATGAGAGCAGAAAACAAGCAGGAGATGATAAAACATCTGCTCTCGAAATCGGTATGAGATTAGAAAATAAACATATAAAAAGCAGATTGTGAATAAGACAGGAAAGGAAACGATTCTATGACAAAGGATGTTATAAAAAATGGAAGATTTGGTGATTTTGGCGGGCAGTATATTCCGGAAACACTGATGAATGAGATAAAAAAACTAGAGGAGAGCTATGAGTTTTATAAGCACGACAAAGACTTTAATGATGAGTTAAATACATTGTTAAAGGAATATGCCGGAAGACCATCTCTGCTCTATTATGCAGAAAAAATGACAAAGGACCTCGGCGGTGCAAAGATTTATTTAAAGAGAGAAGATTTGAACCATACAGGTTCCCACAAAATTAATAACGTACTGGGACAGTGCCTGCTCGCAAAGAGGATGGGAAAGACACGAGTGATAGCAGAAACCGGAGCAGGTCAACATGGCGTGGCAACTGCGACAGCGGCGGCATTGCTTGGTCTGGAATGTGAAATTTTTATGGGAAAAATGGATACAGAGAGACAGGCTTTAAATGTATATCGTATGGAGCTGCTCGGAGCGAAAGTTCATCCGGTTACAAGTGGAACTATGACACTCAAGGATGCAGTCAATGAGGCAATGAAAGAATGGACAAACAGAGTGCACGATACGCTTTATGTTCTGGGTTCTGTCATGGGACCTCATCCATTCCCGATGATGGTGAGAGATTTTCAGAGTGTCATCAGTAGAGAGGCGAGAGAACAGATTTTATTAAAAGAGGGAAAACTTCCGGATGTTGTGATGGCGTGTGTCGGCGGCGGAAGTAATGCAATGGGAATGTTTTACAATTTTATCGGCGATGAGAGTGTAAAACTGATTGGCTGTGAGGCAGCAGGCAGAGGCATTGACACAGACCAACATGCGGCAACTATTGCAAAAGGAAGTCTTGGAGTATTTCATGGAATGAAATCGCTGTTCTGCCAGAATGATGAGGGACAGATTGCACCTGTTTACTCAATTTCAGCAGGACTGGATTATCCGGGAATTGGACCGGAACACGCATATCTTCATGATGTGGGAAGAGCAGAATATGTGAGTATTACAGATGATGAGGCGGTGGACGCATTTGAGTATATTGCAAGAACAGAGGGAATTATCTGTGCCATTGAGAGTGCGCATGCAGTTGCAGAGGTGATGAAACTGGCACCGACAATGGATAAGGACAAAGTAATTATTGTATGTCTCTCAGGAAGAGGAGATAAAGACGTAGCGGCAATCGCAAGATATAGAGGAGTGGATTTACATGAATAGAATAAATAACGCATTTGAAAACGGAAAAGCATTTATTGCATTTTTGACAGCAGGGGACCCAAGTCTCGACAAGACAGAAGAATATATTTTAAAGATGGCAGAGGCGGGAGCTGACCTTGTGGAAATTGGAATTCCATTCTCAGACCCTATTGCCGAGGGAACAGTCATACAGGAGGCAAATATACGTGCACTGGCAGCAGGAGCTACAGTGGCAAAGGTTTTTGATATGGTAGAGCGAGTGAGAACGAAAACAGAAATTCCACTTGTATTCCTCACTTATTTAAATCCTGTATTTCACTATGGATATGATTCATTTCTGGCAAAATGCAGCGAAGTGGGAATTGATGGATTAATCATTCCAGATATGCCTTATGAAGAAAAGGGAGAAATTTTGCCATACGCAGAGAAATACGGTGTGGAAATCATCTCGATGATTGCACCTACATCAGAGGAGAGAATTGGAATGATGGCAAAATCGGCAAAGGGATTTGTGTATGTGGTGTCATCGATGGGAGTGACCGGAGTTCGCTCGGAGATAAAGACAGATTTAGAGTCTATTGTAGATGTGGTCAAGAAAAACACAGATACAAAGGCGGCAATCGGTTTTGGAATCAGTACGCCGGAGCAGGCAAAACATTTTTCGGAATTTGCGGACGGTGTCATTGTTGGCTCTGCGATTGTGAAAATTATCGCAAAATATGGAGAAAATGCAGCGGACGAAGTGTATCAATATGTAAAATCCATGAAAGATGCAATCCGAAAGTAAGAGAAATGTTTTGTTTTTAATTTAAGGTGGATATATCGGGAATTTTGTAGTATCATATATTTTGTCAGAAAAAAGCACGTGTTTCTGGAAAGCTATACTTCGGAGGGTAGAGATGAATCAAAAGAAGAGTATTACAAAATTAATTATGCATGGCGGAATTCTTGCTATGGCAGGTATACTTGTGCGAGTAATTGGTCTGGTGTACCGAATTCCAATGTTAAATATAATTGGTGATGAGGCATACGGCATCTACAGTACGGCATTTAATGTATACAATATCATGTTGGTGTTGTCATCTTACGGTTTGCCTATGGCAGTATCAAAACTGGTATCTGACCGGATGGCAAAGAAACATTATAAAGATACGAGAAAAATATTTAATGTAGCACTTCTTGTTGCAACTACAACGGGAGGTATTGCAGCCCTCATTACATTTTTTGGAGCTGATTTTATTGAAAAACATTTTTATGCCGGATATGAAGGGATTGCCATTCCACTCAGAATTCTCGCTCCAACTATTTTTATAGTTTCTATGTTAGGTGTTTTTCGTGGATTTTTTCAGGGACAGGGAACGACAATTCCAACTGCGCTTTCACAGGTCATTGAACAGATTGTCAATGCCATTATCAGTATTCTCGCCGCATATCTTCTGGTACAGTCCTATAAGAATTCAAAGAATGTCGCGGGGTATGGTGCAGCAGGAGGAACTTTAGGTACAGCGTTTGGTGCGCTGGCAGCACTTGCAATTTTGTTGCTTATCTATTTTGCATACAGACCAATTTTTTTGAAAAAGGTAAGGAGAGATAGACACAGTATCAATGAGTCGTATACGGATATTTTAAAGATTATTGCTGCGACTATGATTCCGATTATTATCGGACAGACTTTTTATCAGATTAGTGCCGCATTAGATGATATTATGTTCGGTAAGATTATGCTTGGTGCCGGAATGACCAAATCAGACATCAAGAGAGCTGTCGGCAATTATAACTCTAGTTATGTAATCTTAACAGGAGTGGTTATGGGTGTTGCATCTGCAATGTCCGCATCTATGCTGCCAAGTATTGTTGCATCAAAGGCAAGAAAAGAATATGATGCAATTAATGAAAAAATTAAAGTCACGATTCAGACAAATATGTTCATAGCACTTCCTTCCTTTGTGGGACTTGTGGTAATTGGAAAACCAATTATTCAGCTTTTATTCCCAGCACTCAATAGTGATCAGGGTGGCGTGATGCTTAGAATTGGCGGTATTGCGGTTGTATTTTATACAATCTCTACTGTGACAAGTTCTGCTCTTCAGGGTATTGATAAGATGAATGTGCCGGTTTTTCATTCTAGTATCTCACTTGTGATTCATATTTTACTTGTATATATTTTACTGAAATTTACAAATCTTGGAATTTATGGAATTGTAATTGGAAGTACCACATTCCCTGTTGTTATTATGATTTTAAATCTCATATCATTAAACCGATATGTAGGTTATACACAGGAGTTTAAGAAAACATTTGGAATACCACTGCTGTGCTCGCTGATTATGGGAATTGCAGTTGTGCTCGTATACGATTTGTTCTACGCAATGTTACATTCAAACTTTGTTGCTCTGTTTTTTGCGATGGCAACGGCAGCAGTTGTATACTTTGGATTGATGTATGTGTGTAAGAAGAAAAAATATATATAATGTAGGAATTCTGATTCAATATTATATAAATTTTCATAATTACTTAACTTAATTTTCACATTATGTACACAAAATGAGGTTATTATATGTACTATCAAAGCAAATAAAGCATTGATAAAAATTTTCTTTTCATATTTCCTCTAAAAAAGCAGCGTTGGCTGCTTTTTTTTATGTTTGACACCAGATTGTTTGCAAAGCGAGTAATCTGGTGTTCATTTTTTGGATAGAATGTGTATATATTAATATAAAAAGTTTGTAGGTCGATGAAATGGTCAGACAAAAATTATCTATTTTCATTTTATTTATTTTCTGTATTTCCAGTTTTTTTCAAGTCAATGTATTTTCGGCAGAATTAAAGGACTCTGATATTATTGCAAAATCTGCTGTTTTAATGGATGGAGACAGTGGAAGAATTTTATATGGAAAAAATGCAGATGCTCCTATGGCAAATGCGAGTACCACAAAGATTATGACGTGTATTCTGGCACTTGAATATGGAGAGTTAGACAGTATCGTCACTTTTTCGGATTATGCTGCCTCTATGCCAAAAGTAGATTTGGGAGCGCGCAGTGGTGCAAAGTTTAAATTGCGTGATTTACTCTATTCCCTGATGTTAGAATCACACAATGATACAGCCGTGGCAATCGCAGAGCACATTGGAGGAGATGTAGAGGGATTTGCCAATATGATGAACCGGAAAGCAAGAGAAGTGGGGGCGATGCACACAAATTTTGTGACACCAAATGGTCTGGATGATGAACAGCATTATACGACAGCCTCCGATTTGGCACTGATTACAAGATATGCGATTCAAAATCAGGATTTTTTGTCAATTATTGGCACGTCATCTTATACATTCTCAGATGTGGATGGAAAAGCGACTTTTACACTCAATAATAAAGATGCTTTTCTTCATATGATGGATGGTGCGATTGGTGTTAAGACGGGATTTACCGGAAATGCCGGATATTGTTTTGTCGGTGCGGTGAAGAGAAATAACATGACGCTGATTTCTGTTGTTCTGGCAAGTGGCTGGCCACCGCATAAGACATATAAGTGGAAAGATACCATGAAACTGATGAATTATGGAATTGACCACTATTCGTATCGGGTAATTTTTGATAATATTACGAATTTTAAAACGGTGGAAGTGGATGAAGGTTTAAAATCTCAGATTGACACAGAAATCGAGGGGCACTATGAAACACTGATTTCAGACAGAGATATTGTAGATGTGAGGTATCATATGAACGAGAACTTAAAAGCACCTATACAGAAAAGACAACAGGTGGGAGAGGCGATTCTTTTTATCAACGGAGTGGAGGAGAAAAGATTTGCAATCCGCTCAAAACAAGAGGTTCAAAAATTTGATTACAGATATGCACTGAGATATGTATTAGAGCGGTTGTTTTGATAGAAAATGACATATGAAATGAAAACTCCTTGATTTTTTTAATATTAAGTAATAAAATACAATTGGCAAGAAATTGGACTTTGCTATTTTTTTGCTGTGATAAAGATTTTTACCTTTTAAAGTATATCATGTTGGGAATGTGGCGCTCGCCTTCATGGTCGAACTGGCGGTTGTCGCAAGGGTGGTTGAGGATGTTGCCGTTCAGATAGAGGGTGGTGGAACCGCCGCCATCAAGGTTCAGAGCTGTTTTTCCACCTAATGTCTTGATTAGATGCGCCAGTTCAGGAATGTTCATGCCGATGGCGTTGCCTGGTGAGCGCCCGTCGACAGTAATCAGTAGCACCCGCTTGTCTTTTGTGATAGCAATTGCGCTGCGTGGATGCTTGGTCGCAATGAAATCACGGTCACATGCCGACCAATCGGCATTGTGGCTGTTTTGTAAGAGCAGCGGTCCTGATGCCAGTACCGTTCCCGTTTTCTTTTTATAGCCTCGTTCGATGTTCCTCGACCAGGGGAGAATGCGGAGTTTTCCTTTTCTGACAGCAACGGCGCCCGTCACACGAATCTTGAATTCTGCTTCAGTAGTAGAGTCGGCAACGGCCCGGTCTATTTTCAGAAATGTCACCGAGTTGCCATTGCGCATGTTGTAGTACGATCCGTTGATGGCTGCCGTTGCCTTGTGTTCCTTGGCCAATGTGCTGAGTGGTTTCATCTGTCGTGATGTGCCGATGCCCGCTTTCACTTTCCGAGACGGTTTTATTTCTACGATGCTTACGTATTGGGGTCCGCCATAGAGCGAAGGAAATGCTGCCTGCAGACTTCGCATCCCCTTGCCGACCTCCGTCACCTCCCAATTCGCTGTGATGATGGTCAGCGAGTCGGCCGAGGTCTGCGCCGTTACGGTCTGTAGGGCTGCCAATGCAAAGGCGATGATGGTACTTTTCAATAATGATAAGGTCATAGTTGTATCAAGTTTATGAAAGGAAATTATAAAGAATTTGCCCCTGAAAATGTAGGGACGCGACGTGTCGCGTGACTGGATTCAGCTTTTCCCTTCCAAAAACGCGGCACGCCGCGTCCCTACATGTGATAAAATCATTTCTGTTTGCAAATGTACGAAAAATGTCTGGAATCTCCAAGCCATCAATGAAAAAGAATCATGGTAGAGAGTGGAAATCCTTTTCGTGCGATGCACGGATTTCAACTTTTTGTCGTACCTTTGCAGCATGATTCAGAAACGCACAATTCCCGTTGTGGGCATGGCATGTTCGTCGTGCTCGGCACACGTAGAGAAGACCCTTAGCGAACAGAAGGGTGTAACGTCGGCCAGTGTAAACCTTGCCACGCGAGCAGCATTGGTGGAATATGACGATGCCGTGATTACCCTCGAACAGATGAAAGCCGCGGTGAATGCCATCGGCTTCGACCTTGTCATCGAACAAGATCGATCGGTAGAGGAAATAGAACGTCGCGAATACACCTTGTTGAAGCGAAAAACGTTGTTGGCATGGCTGTTTGCAGTGGGTGTGATGGGAGCCCCACTCATACTCCCTCCTGCTGGGGGAGCTGCCGCTAACCAACTTGCCATGATCCTTGCCCTGGCCTGCCTGCTTACCTGCGGCCGTCAGTTCTATGTGTCGGCTTGGCGACAGCTACGTCATGGCATGGCTAATATGGATACACTCGTAGCCTTCTCCACTGGCATCTCGTTTTTCTATAGTTCAGTTGTGACACTCTCAACTCTCAACTCTGAACTCTCAACTTTTTTTGATGCTTCGGTGATGATTATTGCCTTTGTGCTGACGGGCCGTCTGTTGGAAGAACGCGCTAAACGTGCTACGGCATCGAGCATTCGCACGCTGATGGGACTGCAACCGAAGACGGCGAGGGTGGTAGGGACACCCAAACCCAACCCGCCTCAAGTAGGGACGGGGTTTACTCCCCGTCAGCAAACTGATGCCTCCACTCATAGCGGACGGGGAATGAACCCCGTTCCTACAAAGGATTGGGAAGTCGTGCCCCTGTCCACTATTTCTATCGGTGATATCTTGGAAGTGCGGGCAGGAGAAAAGATACCTGTTGACGGATCGGTGACATGGGCCGAGAGTTTCATGACTGCCGATGCCGCTTATGTCGATGAGTCGATGATTACCGGCGAGCCTACTCCCGTGATGAAGAGCCCCAAGCGGATACCCACCCCCAACCCCTCCCGAGGGGAGGGGAGTTTAAATACTCCTACAGCTAATGGTACATCATCTAAGGCTAATCAAACTCCACTCCCCTCGGGAGGGGTAGGGGGTGGGTGTCGGGTTC
>ONXS01000084.1 GCA_900321855.1 uncultured Eubacteriales bacterium
TGTCATTATTTGTATGTACCGGATTTTTTGATATTTTCCTTCATCTTTTCAAATCGCTCCTGCTCTTTTTCCAGATAAATCTTTAGGTTTTCTGCAAGTGAAACGGTATTTGATGCGAACGCAAATACAAAACTGCTCTTCTCTTTCAATTCATCACTCTTTGCACGAATGGACGCTTTGAGATATTCATATCTTACAACGATACCATTATTATCTGCAAATTTCTTGATTCTGCTCAGCATATTCATCGAATACCAGACATCCAGAACAAATACGCCATAAAAGAAACCAAGAATAAAACTGAATTGCAGATTTCTCTCCAACCACACAATTCCACTCAGCATATATGGATGAATCAGAAAATAATAGATTGCGCTGAGTATTGCCCAGAAAAATGTATATTTCGGACAAATAATTCCCATAATATTGCCCCACTGGTTATCATAATCCCAGAGTTTTATTTTCATTCTTCTTATAAAAATCAATCCTGCAATAAATTCAATAATTGTAACAACTATTGCCATAATGATAAATAATACAATTTTTCTCCAAAATTCATCCTGAATATAGCCAACTTTGATATGTGCCAGCAAATATAGTGCACATAAACTAAAGCCGTACAGTGGGAGATAAGGGCCTGTCAGAAATCCCGGATTAATCCACTTCCTGTTCGGATTTGCCGCCGAAAAAAATCTTCGGTAAAACACTTCCAAAACCCATCCTGCAAGACTTCCCACAAAAAACAGGAAGGCAAGTATCATAAAAATATTTACTTCACTATTCATAAAATTCCTCACTGTGACTTATCCCATCAAATCAAACAGTGAAATCTGGTCTGATTCTGGCAAGTCATTAATTAATTTCAAATCAGACATTGTCTCAATCAATGTCTTACTAAGCTTTGCTCTGCTTCTCAAATCATCTTTTGATAAAAATCTTCCTTCTGCCGCTGCATCAACAAGCATCTCGGCAGCTTTATCTCCCATTCCGTCAATGGTGCTGAGAGCCGGCATCAATTTTCCGTCAATAATCTGGAATTTGTGAGCTGCCACCTGATACAAATCAATCGGAGCAAACTCAAAACCTCTTGCATACATCTCCTGAACAAGATACATATCACTTAACATATCCTCTTCCTTATTTGCAAGTTTTCCTTCCTCTTTTCGTTTCTTAAAATCCGCAATGTAATATTCGAGTCGCTCTCTTCCCATACACATATGTGCATAGTCAAATGCCTTTGCACGAATACTAAAATACGCTGCATAATAAGCCAATGGATAAAACACCTTACAATATGCAATTCGATACGCCATCATAACGTATGCCGCCGCATGCGCTTTTGGGAACATATACTTGATTTTCTTACAAGATTCGATATACCAGTCAGGCACATCATGACTCTTCATCTCATCAATCCACTCTGGTTTCAGACCTTTACCCTTACGAACGGATTCCATAATTGTAAAGGATAACTCCGATTCTAGTCCTTTGTTAATCAAATAAATCATAATATCATCACGCGTACAAATCGCCGTTGCAATCGTAGCATCACCTGTACTGATATAATACTGTGCATTATTTAGCCACACATCAGTACCATGTGACAGTCCGGAAATACGAACCAAATCGGCAAAACATTTCGGTTTCGTGTCAATTAACATCTGCATAACAAAGTCCGTACCAAACTCCGGAATACCACGCGAGCCAAGTGGACAGCCGCCAATATCTTCCGGCGTAATTCCAAGACTCTCCGTACTAGAAAACAGTGCCATAACTTCTTTATTATCCAGTGGAATGTCTGTCGCATGCATACCTGTCAAATCCTCTAACATACGAATCATCGTAGGATCATCATGACCGAGAATATCAAGTTTTAACAAGTTGTGGTCAATGGAGTGATAATCAAAGTGCGTTGTCACTGTTTTTGTTGTCATATCATTTGCCGGATGCTGGATTGGAGTAAATTTATTAATATTATGTCCAATTGGAAGTACAATAATACCTCCCGGATGCTGTCCGGTTGTTCTTCTGACGCCGGTACATCCTTTTGCAATTCTCGAAACCTCACATCTTCGCATTTTAATATCTCGCTCTTCGCAGTATTTGAGCACATATCCTGCTGCCGTTTTTTCCGCAACAGTTCCAATCGTTCCCGCACGGAAGGTCTGTCCTTTTCCGAAAATAACTTCCGTATATTCATGAGCCTTACTCTGATATTCTCCTGAGAAATTCAAATCAATATCCGGCTCTTTGTTTCCCTTAAATCCGAGGAATGTCTCAAACGGAATATCAAATCCCGCCTTTGTGAGGTCTTCTCCACAATTCGGACACTTCTTGTCTGGCATGTCACAACCGGAACCACCGGAAAATGCTCTCACCTCATCAGAATCAAAATCATAATAGTGACATTTTTTACAGTAATAATGCGGACTCAGCGGATTAACCTCTGTAATACCCGCCATTGTAGCAACAAAAGAAGAACCTACTGAGCCTCTCGAACCTACCAAATATCCATCCTCATTGGACTTCCACACCAGTTTCTGTGCAATAATATACATAACGGCAAATCCGTTCGATATAATAGAATTCAATTCCTTCTCCAGACGTTTGACTACCACATCCGGCAAATTTTCGCCATACATCTCATGCGCTGTGTTATAACAAATATCACGCAAAATCTGGTCTGAATTTTCAATCACGGGCGGACACTTATCCGGACAAACCGGAAACATATTTTCCACCTTATCTGCAATCATATTTGTATTTGTCACTACAACCTCATACGCCTTATCACTTCCGAGATACTTAAATTCCTCTAACATCTCATCCGTTGTTCTAAGATACAGCGGAGCCTGTTTGTCCGCATCCTTAAAACCTTTATTTGACATGATAATTCGGCGGTACACTTCATCCTTCGGGTCTAGAAAATGCACATCACAAGTGGCTACCACAGGTTTATTGAACTGCTCGCCAAGCTGTACAATCTTTCGATTGATATTCTGCAAATCTTTGATGGAAGATTCTGCATATTTATCACTCTCTATCATAAATTCATTGTTGCCAACCGGCTGTATTTCCAGATAATCGTAAAATTCAACCAGTCTTGCAATCTCAGCATCACTTCTTCCGCCAATAATTGCCTGAAACAGTTCTCCTGCCTCACACGCAGAGCCAATCAGCAAACCTTCTCTGTGTCTCAAAAAATCACTCTTTGGAATTCTTGGCTGTTTATGGAAATATTTAATATTCGAATTTGATACGAGTTCATATAAGTTGATTCTTCCCGTTTCATTCAGTGCAAGAATAATCGCATGATGTGTTGGAAGTTTTTTGATTCTCTCTTCCGAGTTATCTCCCATCGAATTCAATTCATCGAGGTTAAATACATCCATAGATTTCAATTTTTCTATAAAATCCACAAAAATGTAGGCGGTACACTCTGCATCATCTACTGCGCGGTGGTGATTTTCAAGCGAAATGTTTAATGCCTTTGCAACTGTATCAAGTTTATATCTGTTTAACTGCGGCAGTAAAATTCTTGCAAGTGACACAGTATCTACAATAGTAAATTCCGTCTCGATTCCAAGATTTCTCGCCTTTTTCATAATAAAACTGGTATCAAAATCAGCATTATGTGCAACCATAACACAATCTTTTGAAAATTCCAGAAACTGCGGTAAAACCACCTCAATTCCCGGCGCATTAATAACCATACTGTCATTGATACTTGTGAGCTGTTCAATACGAAATGGAATTGGCTCTCTTGGGTTGACAAAAGTTGAAAATCGGTCAACAATTTTTCCCTCTCTGACTTTCACTGCACCAATCTCAATAATATTATTCAAATCCGGACTAAAACCGGTTGTCTCAATATCAAACACAACATAATCGTCATCAAGTGACTGTCCTTTGGAGTTTGTGACAACGGATTTCAAATCGTCTACAAGATATGCCTCAACGCCGTAAATCATTTTAAAATCAAACATCTCTTTAAAGCTGAACTTGCCCTCTAATTTCTGGAGTGCATGCCATGCCTCTGTAAATCCCTGAACAACGCCGTGGTCGGTAATAGCAAGTGAGGTATGCCCCCACTCTTTTGCCCTCGCAATCAAATCTTTGACATCAGCAACACCGTCCATATCACTGAGTTTTGTGTGACAGTGAAGTTCCACTCGTTTCACCGGACTGGTATCAATTCGTTTGACTGTAAAATCACTGATTTTCATGACACCATATACCGAATTGATTGTGACATCATTATCAAATTTATCAAATACGGCAGAACCTTTTACTTTTACAAAGGCTCCTTTTTTGATTCCTGTGTAAAATTCCGGCAATTTCTCATTTTCCACAAAAAATTTCATAACAATGGAATCTTCAAAATCCGTAATGGTGACACTGACAATTGATTTTTCATTTCGAATCGCACGTTCTTCAATCTCAATAATTTGTCCGCGAACAATAACATCTCCCAAATCACCCTGAATCTCACTGATGCTCATCGACTGACCATCGAAGTTCCTTCCGTAGATAATATCTGGATTATCTGAGTTTCTGAGTGGTCTGCTGTAAGATTTTGCACCTTTCTGGAATTTATTGTCCCCTCTGTTTCCTCCTGATTTCTTTTGTTCGGATACAGCTTTCTTGTTTTCTTTTGCAGACTTATCCTTTTTATCAGATTTTTGAGTGGGCTGTGCGTCCATAAATGAGTCATCTTTTTTATCAGAATTCAAATTGGCACCGTTAATGATAGCTGCAACTTCTTGTTGCAGCTTTGCCTCATTGTACTCTTTAAATTTACTTTCCTCTTCTGTCTCAATAAATTCATATCGAACCTCTGTGGCAACTCCACAGCGCTCATTAAATACCTTTTCTAAAATTTCCTTTAAGTCCTTCGACTTATCGTTTGATATAACAGATTCCTTCAGTTTTATCATCATAACATCTTCCTGAAACTGAATATCTGCTTTTTTCAGCACACTGTATTCGAGTGGACTGTGCTGATAAATCTCCATCATCAAACTGTCTCGGTACATCTGATAGAGATTTTCACTGTTATACTGAGCTGACAGATAAAATCGCTCAATAATCTTGATTCTTGCTCCATCTAATAACTCCGAAATTGCCTGCTCTGCCATGTAAATATCACTTTTATGAATAATTCTCTGACTTCCTATATACACAAGAATTAATCTGCGTTTCTTTTTTAAAACCACTCGTTTTACAATGACATCCTGAAATGCACTTACAATTTTCTCGTTATCCTGCAGCTCGGTAAATACTTCTATAAAACTTTTCCCTTCCACTTAAACCAAACCTTTCATCATAAGCGTAATATATTTATTGTGTACACAATTCTTTCAATTCTTTTTCAAATTCATCGAGAAGTTCTGATTCCTTTACTTTTCGAACAATCTCGCCCTTCTTAATAATCAAACCTTCACCGTTGCCACCGGCAATACCTAAATCTGCCTCTCTTGCCTCACCTGGGCCATTCACTGCACAGCCCATAACCGCAACTTTGATGTCCGCATTGTATTTTTCTACGATTTTTTCCACCTGATTCGCAAGGGAAATCAAATCAATCTGTGTTCTTCCACAAGTTGGGCAGGACACAACACTGATACCGCCCTTTCTGAGTCCCAGTGTCTTTAAAATCAGATTTGCAGTGCGAATTTCCTCAACCGGATTTCCGGTTAACGATACTCGAATGGTATCTCCAATGCCCTCATTTAAAATAATTCCAAGACCAATGCTTGACTTGATATTTCCGGAATATAAAGTTCCCGACTCTGTAATTCCGACATGGAGCGGATAATTTGTCTTTTGAGCAATCAGTTCATGTGCCTTGACACTCATTAAAACATCAGAAGATTTGATACTGATAACGAGATTATCATATCCCATATCTTCAATCATCTTAACTTTGTTGAGGGCACTCTCCACAATTCCTTCTGCTGTCACATGACCATATTTTTCAATAATCTCCTTTTCAAGTGAACCACTGTTTACGCCGACACGAATTGGAATATTTCTCTCTTTTGCCACATCGACAACAGCTTTTACTCGCTCTGTACTTCCGATATTTCCCGGATTAATACGAATTTTATCTGCACCATTTTCCATAGCTGCAATTGCAAGTTTGTAATCAAAATGAATATCTGCAACGAGCGGAATAGAAATCTGTTTTTTAATCTCAGCAATCGCTTTGGCTGCCTCCATATTAGGAACAGCACAGCGAATAATATCACATCCTGCAACTGTCAATTCTTTAATCTGTTTTACAGTCGCCTCGACATCTTCTGTCTTTGTGTTTGTCATGGACTGAATCAGAATTTTATTTCCACCGCCAATTACTTTATCACCAATTTTTACAACTTTTGTATTATCACGAAACATGTTATCACCCTTTCAACTATCTAAAGAATTTTGTAATATCGTTAAACATAATCACCACCATGAGAATCAGCAAAATAATAATTCCGGCAAAATGAACAATCGCCTCTTTTTCTCTTGGTACCGGTTTTCCTCTGACTGCCTCTATAAACAGAAATACCAGTCGACCTCCGTCAAGTGCTGGGAATGGGAATAAATTTACCACTCCAAGATTGACACTTAAAATAATCAACAGATATACCATCTGTAAAAATACCATTTTCACGCCGTAGTCCTTTGTCTCATTATAAGAGTCCCCGACCACTTTTACAATACCAACCGGACCAGACACCGAATCTCTGTTTGCCTTACCGGTAAAAATCTGTTTCACACCTTCTAGCGTAGCCTTCATATCATAGCGAAGTTCTGTAAAGCTGTACCTAATTACCTCCATTGGAGATGCCTTTACATATTCACCTACAGACAATCCAAGTGTATATCCGCTAAATTTCGGCGTTACCTTTAATGTCAGTTTTTCTTCGCCTCTCTGAACAGTGACATCAATCTCCTTGCCTGTCAATGGATGATTGCTAAAATATTTGCCAAGTTCCTCACCAGATGCTATCTCATCGGTTCCCACAGCCACAATGATATCATCTGTCTTTGCACCTGCCTCTGCGATTGGAGTGCCCTCCGTTACCGTAATCTTTGCCTC
>ONXS01000102.1 GCA_900321855.1 uncultured Eubacteriales bacterium
AAATCTTGCCGGTTTAAGTATTTCCATTTATAAATTCTCAAAAGCAGATGAGAAGGCAACAACGAATTCTGCTGCAAAGGCAAATGCCAAGACAAAGGCTGCTGAGAAAAAAGCGACAGAGAAAAAAGCAACAAAAACAGCAGAGAAGAAAACAACAAAAAAAGCAGCATCTGCAAAAACGACTAAGACAACAAAAAGCAAAACAACAGTAAAAGCGGAAGAGAAGGCTGTAAAAGCAGAGAAAAAAGATGCAGAAGTAAAAGTAACAGAGCAAGTGGCTGACCAGAAAGAGACAACAGCGAAGGCGACTGAGAAAAAAGAAACAACATCAAAAGCGGCTGACAAGAAAGAGACAGCAGCGAAAGCGACAGATAAAAAAGAGACAGTTGCAAAAGCAACTGAGAAAAAAGAAACAGCATCTAAGAAAATAACAAAAAAATAAGACATAATATAAGACAGGTAGATAAAATATGTATGATATAATTTCAACATTACTGACAGTAGTTCCTGAGGCTGTGACAACAGCAGCCGAGGAAACAACTGCTATCGAAGAAGAGACAACGACATTTGTTCAGGATCCTGTTGAAACGGTAGAAAAGGCAAGCAAATTTATTACAGAATTTAAAAATTATTTGCCATCGATTATCAATTTCGGATTAAACCTATTGATTGCACTTGTTATTTTTGTGGTAGGAAGATTTATTATTAAAAATATATTGAAAATCACAAAACGTTTTCTTGCAAGGACAAGTGCAGATGTAACAGTAAGTAAATTTTTGGTTTCATTGGTGAGGGTTGTACTGTATGCAGTGCTCATCATGATTATGTTGGAAACTGTCGGAATCAAGACGACATCATTCCTTGCATTATTCACAACGGCTGGTTTGGCGGCTGGTCTTGCATTGCAGGGAAGTTTATCAAACTTCGCCGGAGGAGTTCTGATTTTAATTTTGAAACCGTTTAAAGTGGGAGATTATATCTCAACAAACGGTCTGGAAGGAACAGTTGAGAAAATTGATTTATTCTATACAACACTGATTACAGTTGATAATAAATTAAATATCATTCCAAATGGAACACTTTCTAACTCAACTATGGTTAACTTTTCGAAGTTTAATATTAGGAGAGTAGATTTTGAGGTTGGCATCAGTTACGATTCCGATATGAAAAAAGCCAGAGATGTGATTGAGGCATGTGGTTTAAACAGTGAGTTCTTATACAAAGACAAGCCTGTGAGAACATTTGTGAAGAGTCTTGATGCGAGTCAGGTCACGATTGGCATGTGGATTTGGACAGAGACAGCTCACTACTGGGATATGAAGTTTGAATTGACAGAAAAGATTAAGAGCAGTTTAGATGAGGCTGGAATCGAAATTCCATTCAATCAGATTGTGGTTCATACAGAAAAATAAATAGCAGACGATATGTTTTGCGAATCATTTATACTTATTTTGTAACTATTCAGAACCAAGCGATTTCAATAAAATTCTGCTCTTACGAGCTTGCTCGTAAGAGCAGAATTTTACTTGAAATCATTTGGCGAGAATCCAAAGTTCGAAAATGCGGAGCATTTTCAAACTTGGTTCTGAATAGTTACTTTTTTTTATACTTATGCGTTTAAATACGCCTCATTAATAGCAATAACTTTATCCATTGCCTCTTTGCCAGGAGCACCAATTGTAAGACGTTTTTCTACACATGTCTTTAAGCTGATTGCATCATAAATATCTTCTTCAAATACTGGACTGATTGCTTTGAATTCTTCCAGTGTCATATCATCAA
Organism: uncultured Eubacteriales bacterium; assembly: GCA_900321855.1. Lineage (GTDB taxonomy): Bacteria > Bacillota > Clostridia > Lachnospirales > Lachnospiraceae > Bovifimicola. Next base: position 1,783 of record ONXS01000102.1, read on the forward strand.
GTGCAATTCCCTTGTCGATACAGAAGAGCACAAGCTGACCTACAATGCCATGTGCATCACGGAATGGAACACCGTGGTTAACAAGATAATCAGCGGCATCTGTCGCATTAGTAAAGCCATTCTTCGCACTTGATTCCATCACTTCATTGTTGAACTTCATAGTTGCAATCATGCCTGTGAATAAGCCGATACAACCTTTTACGGTATCAATGGCATCAAATGTAAGTTCTTTGTCTTCCTGCATATCTTTGTTGTATGCGAGTGGAAGTCCTTTCATAGTAGTGAGAAGTGACATCAGTGCGCCGTAGACACGACCTGTCTTACCTCTGACAAGCTCTGCAATATCCGGATTTTTCTTCTGTGGCATGATACTACTTCCTGTGCTGTAAGAGTCATCAATCTCTACAAAACGATATTCATTTGTATTCCATACAATGATTTCCTCGCTAAATCTGCTCAAGTGCATCATAATAGTAGATAATGCACTTAAAAATTCAATCAGATAATCTCTGTCTGAAACAGAATCCATACTGTTAAGTGTAGGACCGGCAAAGTCGAGAAGGCTTGCTGTGAGTTCTCTGTCAAGAGGATAAGTAGTACCGGCAAGGGCACCAGAGCCTAATGGACAGTAATTCATTCTCTTATAAATATCTGCAAGACGCTCGCGATCTCTCTTGAACATCTCAAAGTATGCTCCGAAATGATGAGCAAGGGTAATTGGCTGTGCTTTCTGAAGATGAGTGAAACCAGGCATATAAGTAGTTGTATTTTCTTTCATAATCTTTAAGATTTCGGAAAGCAAAGTCTTTAACAGCTCATCTGTCTCAGTCACTTCGTCTCTTGTATATAATTTCATATCAAGGGCAACCTGATCGTTACGACTACGTCCTGTGTGGAGTTTTTTACCGGTATCGCCAACTCTCTCAATTAAAGTCTGCTCAACAAAGCTGTGAATATCCTCCGCAGTCTGGTCAATTTCTAATGCACCCGATTCAATATCATTTAAAATGCCATTTAATCCGGCAACGATGACATCTTTTTCCTCATCTGTTAAAATTCCGGAAGATGCGAGCATTGTCACATGAGCAATACTTCCTCTAATATCCTGTTTATAAAATTTCTGGTCAAATGAAATAGAAGCATTGAAGTTATGAACCAATGCATTTTCTTCTTTTGTGAAGCGTCCGCCCCATAATTTCATATGTAATTCCTGCCTTTCGTTAGTGTGTTAAACTATATTGAATATTGAATATTCGAAATAGTTGTCGAGATGATTATACCATAAAATAATATAGTTGTGTAAAAAAAATCCACTTACCGCAGAGGATAAGTGGATTTCTATATTTCGTTAAAACATATCAAATTATTTTGCAATAATTGCCATAATCTTGTTGCTGCGCTCGATAAACTTTGTCATCTCTTCAGGGCTTAACTGTTTGTGGCTGATTAAAGCTAAATCATATAACTGTTCACAAATCAGATTTGTGTTCTCGTTATCTTTATTGTTTAAAACAAACTGAACAAGGTTATTGTTTGCATTTAATACAAGAGTAACAGAAGTCATAGGCATACCCATGTTTGCCATGCCATACATCTTCATCATATCCTGCATCCTGCGGCTTTCCTCGGACATTGTAATCATAGAAGAGATGTTCTCGTTTTTGAGCGATTCTACTTTGACATCAAGTTCCTTGTTGTTTAAAGCAGTTCTGAAAATCTCTGTGAGTTCCTCTGCATTTTTCTTGAAGTCATCACTTTCTTTGTCAACAGAAGTATCTTTGAAAGAATCATTTAAGTCAGAGTCGATTCGCAAGAAGTGAACGCCCTCATTTTTGCCCTCAAGGTGAGTGATGAATCCCTCATCAATGCTGTGGCTTAAAATGACAGCATCGATTTTTTCTTCACGAAACATATTGATGTACTGGCTCTGTGCGATTTCATCTGTTACATAGAAGATTGTATTCTTGTGAGTTTCTTCGTTCTCTTTTAATGCCTCTACCAATGTGAGATATTTGCCGTCTAAATTCTTGAATAAGATGTAATCATTCATCTTCTCACAGAACTTGTCATCTCTCATACAGCCATATTTGATAAATGGACTAATGTCATCCCAGTATTTTTCGTAATTTTCTTTGTCTGTCTTGCACATTCCTGTTAACTTGTCAGCAACTTTCTTTGTGATGTAGTCAGAAATTTTCTTGACAAATCCATCATTCTGAAGTGCAGACCTTGAAACATTAAGAGGAAGGTCAGGACAGTCGATGACACCTTTTAATAACATGAGGAACTCAGGAATAACTTCCTTGATATTATCAGCAATAAATACCTGATTGTTATATAACTTGATTGTTCCTTCGATTGTGTCGTATTTTGTATTTAATTTAGGGAAGTAGAGAATACCTTTTAAGTTAAATGGATAGTCCATGTTAAGGTGTATCCAGAAAAGTGGTTCTTTGTAATCTGCAAATACTTTGGTATAGAAAGATTTGTAATCCTCGTCTGTACATTCATTAGGATGTTTTGTCCAAAGAGGAGTAGTATCATTAATTGCTACTGGACGTTTCAAAATCTTAGCCATATTTCTGGCAGGAGATATTTCTTTCATCTCTTTAGATCCATCTTCTTTTGTAACTTCTTCTGTCTTTGCCTCTTCAGTGTATTTTTCTATTACAGTGTCCTTATCAGTAACCTTGTCTTCTTCGATATTTTCGTATTGAGGCTCAGCCTTTGCATCTTCAAGATAGATTTCAGTTGGCATGAAAGAACAGTATTTTGAAATTACTTCGTTTGCACGATAATTGTTGGCAAATTCAAGACTTTCTTCATTTAAATAAAGAGTAATAGTAGTACCACGCTCTGTTTTGTCAGAATCACTCATATCAAATTCTGTACCAC
>ONXS01000013.1 GCA_900321855.1 uncultured Eubacteriales bacterium
GCAGCAGACCCATTATTTACCATTTCCTATCAGGGAGTAAATGCCGGACTTGTTGTTGTAGTGGCAGATGATCCGGGTATGCACTCTTCACAGAATGAGCAGGATTCAAGACACTACGCAATCGCTGCAAAGGTTCCAATGTTAGAGCCGGCAGATTCGGCAGAGGCAATTGAATTTACAAAGAAGGCATTTGAGATGTCTGAAAAATACAACACACCTGTATTTATCAAGATGTGTACGAGAGTTTCTCACTCACAGAGTGTCGTTGAATCTGGAGAGAGAGTAGAGCCTGCGCAGGTTCCTTATGTCAAAGACACTACAAAGGTTATGATGACAGCAAACTCAAGAAATGCTCATGTGAGAGTAGAACAGAGAACAAAAGATTTAATCGCACTTGCAGAGGATTGTGATTTGAACAGAGTTGAGATGGGTGATACAAAAGTTGGTATTATCACATCTTCGACATCGTATCAGTATGCAAAAGAAGTGTTTGGAGAAAATGCGAGCATTTTAAAACTCGGAATGATTTATCCACTTCCAGAGAAATTAATCAAAGACTTTGCGGCAAAAGTTGATAAAGTAGTTGTTTTAGAAGAATTAGACCCAATTATTGAAGACCACTGCAAGAAATTAGGAATTGAAGTAGTTGGAAAAGACACATTCCCAATTTGCGGCGAATTTTCACAAAATCTTGTAAGAAATTGTATGGGATTAGAAGTTCCAAAAAATATCTCAATTGATGCAAATATTCCGGGCAGACCACCAGTTATGTGTGCAGGTTGTCCTCACAGAGGTATTTTCCATGTTTTGAGTAAGAACAAATATATGGTTTACGGAGATATTGGCTGCTACACACTTGGAGCCGTTGCACCATTAAATGCAATGGACTTAAATGTATGTATGGGAGCCTCTTGTTCGGGACTTCACGGATTTAATAAAGCTATGGGTGAGGCTGGGGAAGGAAACAGCGTAGGTGTCATTGGAGATTCTACATTTATCCACTCAGGAATTACAGGAATCACAGATATTGCCTATAACATGAGCAATTCTACGATTATTATTCTTGACAACTCAATCACAGGTATGACAGGACATCAGCAGAACCCAACAACGGGTAAGACACTCCGTGGGGACCCTGCTGGAAAAGTTAATCTTGAGGCACTCTGCAGAGCCGTTGGATTTAACAGAGTAACTGTGATTGATCCATATAATCTCGAAGAAGTTGAGAAGACAATTAAGGAAGAGTTGGCAGTGAAAGAGCCATCAATCATCATCAGCCGCCGTCCTTGTGTTATGATAAAAGGAACTGTTCATAAAGCACCGCTTGAAGTAAAGGCAGACAAGTGTGTTGGCTGTAAGTCTTGTATGAAGATTGGATGTCCTGCCATTGCCATGAAAGATAATAAGGCAGTAATTGACCCAACACTTTGTATTGGTTGCGAAGTATGTACACAGATGTGCAAATTAGGTGCACTCACAGCAAACTAGAGGAGGACTGGGAAAATGAGTACAAAAAATATTATGATTGTCGGCGTAGGTGGACAGGGAACATTGCTCGCCAGTAAATTATTAGGATATGTTCTTCTTAATCAGGGATATGATGTAAAAGTATCCGAAGTTCATGGAATGAGCCAGCGAGGCGGAAGTGTTGTTACATATGTAAGATTTGGAGAGAAGGTATACTCACCAGTTATCGACAAAGGTGAGGCAGATTACATTGTTTCATTTGAAAAATTAGAGGCAGCAAGATGGATTGAATTCTTAAAACCGGGTGGAACAATCATTACAAATACACAGGAAGTAGAGCCGATGCCGGTAATTACAGGTGCGATGGAATATCCACAGGAATTAATCGAGAAGATGCAGGCAGCAGGTGCAAATGTAGATGCGAAAGATTTCCTCGCAGTTGCAAATGAGGCAGGTTCTTCCAAAGCAGTAAACATTGCATTAATGGGAAGACTTTCGAAATATTTTGAGGATATTGATGATGCCGTATGGCAGAAAGCCATTGAAAAAAATGTTCCGGCAAAATTCTTGGAATTAAATAAAAAGGCATTTGAACTGGGAAGAGATATTCAGTAAAATTCAACAAATATTCAATCAAATAGAACGATTATTACAGCACTTGGAAATGTGATAATTTGATACAAATAAAAGATGCAGATGACAAAAAAAGATAGTTTTCTTGTCATCTGCTTTTTTATAACCCCAAGATACGTGCCGGATTATCACACATAATTTGTTTCTGCTCTTCGGGCGTCAATCCGGAATTACGAATTAACTCCACGGATTCTACCTGCTCGCTCCACGGACTGTCACTGCCAAATATAATCTTATCAACTCCGTGATTTCTCACCATTCTGACAAACTGTTCTGAACTAAGAAGTGGTCTTATATTATTATTCTCAGGATGCAAATTCTGGTATTTTGGCATGTCTTGAGAGTTACATCTTGCACTCGCATTTGAAATATTCGTATCAGAGGACAAATCCAAATACTCCGATGGTCTAATTGGATTTAAGCAAAATGCCGTATCAAAAATGACATTACTTCCAACGAGATATTCTTCTGCCTCGTCCCACTCATCCCAGCCGCCCATATGAGCGAGAATAATTTTATCAGAATTAAATTCTTTCACAAGGGTTCTCAGCCGTTTTACACTGGCATATCCATTTGCCGGCATACTGATATCCTTGCCCGCATGAATCGTGATATACAGGTCTTTGGAGAGAGCATAATCAATAATTTTTAAATACAGAGTGTCATCAATTGGTGTATCTTGATAAACAGGATGAAATTTGATTCCCTTAAAATTCAATTTCCAGAGTCGGTCAATAATATCCTTATAGTCATAATTTTCCGGATGAAGTCCGCCAAAAGATATGAGTCCGGTGCTCTCGGTGTGTGAATTTACCTGAATTGCAATGGAATTGATAGATTCCTGTTGTTCCGGTTTGGTGACAACCGGCATCAGAACACTGAGAGATATATTTCCGTGTTTCATTGAGGAAGTTAAGTCACCTATCGTTCCATTTGTGTAGTTTTTGAGATTTCCGGTATGAGACAGTTTGTGAACTGCCCGATACGCAATTCCTTCAGGAAAAGAGTGAGTGTGAAAGTCGATAATTTTATATGGTTCAGACATTTTGAGTCCTCCTTGAGTGTAATCTGGTCTGACTGATTTTGATGTCAGATAATTTATTTGTTTTTTATGGTTTGTATTCGCCTGAATAAGTCCAGTATATTTTAACACATCTTCGACATTTTCGACAGAAATTGTTGTAACCGATTGGCTCTGAGATGGCACAAATTATTGAAAAAATGGGAAATAAATGATATGATTGAATAAGATAATGGTTTGCCGTGGCAACAATTTATTTATCCATTTTGTGATAAAATTACGGAGTGAAAATAAATTGATGAATATGGCAATAATAAGAACGTATGGGCAATGTACAAATAAGATGTACGAGCATTGTCAGAAATGGAGGTTATTTATGAGTGAAGGAGTAAATTTAAGGAAAGTGGCTATGATTGGATGCGGATTTGTAGGTTCAGCATCTGCATTTAGCCTTATGAACAGTGGTCTTTTTTCTGAGATGGTCCTGATTGATGCAAACAAGGCAAAAGCAGAAGGAGAGGCAATGGATATTAGTCACGGTGTACCTTTTGGACGACCAATGCAGATTTATGCAGGTGATTATGATGATATTGTGGATGCTGCTATTATTATTGTGACAGCAGGTGCGAACCAGAAACCGGGTGAGACAAGACTTGACCTTGTTAAGAAAAATGTAGGCATTTTTAAGACAATCATGCCAGAGATTAAGAAGAGAAACTGCAAGGGTATCATTCTGGTTGTTGCAAATCCGGTAGATATTCTTACTTATACAGCAATCAAACTTCTTGGATTTGAGGAGAATAGAGTAATCGGCTCAGGAACAGTTCTTGACACAGCAAGATTGAAATATGAGTTGGGTGAGCATCTTGATGTAGACAGCAGAAGTATTCATGCTTTTATTATTGGCGAGCACGGAGACAGCGAGATTGCTGCATGGTCTAGTGCGAATGTATCCGGAATCAAACTGGACGATTTCTGCGAGATGAGAGGACATTTTCAGCATAGAGAGGCAGATCAGGAGATTGCCGAGAGAGTTAAGAACAGTGCCTATGAGATTATCAACAGAAAAGGTGCCACATATTATGGAATTGCAAATGCAGTTCGCAGAATTTGCGAAGTAATTATCAGAAATGAGGGCTCAATTATTCCAATCTCTCATATGATGCATGGTGAGTATGGAATTGATGATGTAGTTCTCTCTATGCCGGCTGTAGTAGGAAAAGACGGATTTGAGACGAAAGTTCCGATTTCATTGAGTGAGGAAGAACAGGAGAAATTAAAAGAGAGTGCAGATACACTCAAAAACATTCTCGAAGACTTGGATATTTAGAGAAGAATATAAAAATATAACCGGATTTTGAAAATTAGATAAAAATGGAATAAAAATCCTCTGTTTCACGCATACTACAAATAAGTTTAGTAAGTGAAATGGAGGATTTTTACTTTGAAAGCAACAGGAATAGTTAGAAGAATTGATGATCTTGGAAGAGTGGTTGTTCCAAAAGAAATCAGAAGAACACTTAAAATCCGAGAAGGCGACCCACTGGAAATATTTACAGAAAAAGAAGGCGAAATTGTCTTGAAAAAATATTCCCCAATGGGAGAAATTAAGGGATTTGCACAACAGTATGCAGAGAGTCTTGCGACATTTGTACCCCATATTGTAATTGTTACAGACAGAGGGCAGGTGTTAGCGACAGCGGGCGGAGGAAAAGAACTGCTCAACCATGATATTACAAAACAATTAGAAGAAATTTTAGAGGACAGGATGCTTGTCTGTGAGTCTGGAAAACATATTAAGATTGTAGAAGAGGACTCATATACCTCCTCAAAGGCAATTCAGCCTATGATTTGTGAGGGTGATATTATTGGCGCAGTGATTATGATTGCAAGAGATGAGAGTACCAAAATTACAGATACAGAACTCAAGATGTTGGGCGTGGCTGGAAACTTTTTAGGCAAACAAATGGAAAGTTAGACAAAAAAAATAATTATATTTGTAACAAAGTAACAATGTTTCGAAATTAGTAAAACAAAATACCCGTTTTTTCTTGACAAATGGGCATTTAACCATTATAAATAGATTTGACAGTTACGAAGGTAGAGAGCTTTCGGACGAGAAAAGTCGAGCATATTATCGACTTTAGTATTACGAAAATTTATAATGACAGAGGAGGAGTTCGTTCATGAACAAGACTGAATTAATTGCAGCTATGGCTGACAAATCTAAATTAACTAAGAAAGATGCTGAGGCAGCTTTAAAGGCTTTCACAGATGTAGTTACAGAGGAATTAAAAGCAGGAGGCAAAATCCAGTTAGTAGGATTCGGTACATTCGAAGTTTCTGAGAGAGCTGAGAGAGAAGGAAGAAATCCACAGACAGGCGAGACAATGAAGATTGCAGCGTCTAAATCACCTAAGTTCAAAGCTGGTAAGCCATTAAAGGATGAAATCAACAAATAATTGAATTCATAAAGATTTTTGAAGGTTGTTCTGTATATACAGGACAACCTTTTTGCGTATGTGTAAGCAAGAGATTGATACACACCGACTATACAACTATTTTAATTGCATCTTGCGTATGCGTAACTAAGAAATTGCATTTAGTGAATGTTGCGACACAATAGTGATTTTAAAAAGAACATAAAAACAATGAAAGGAAAAAGAGAATGAGATTAGATAAATATTTAAAGGTATCGAGAATTATTAAGAGAAGAACCGTTGCAAATGAGGCATGTGATGCAGGAAGAGTTCTTGTGAACGGAAAACCTTCTAAGGCAGGAACGGTTATCAAACCGGGAGATCAGATTGAGATTTTATTTGGAACAAAGTCATACAGAGTAGAAGTGTTGAACACAAACGAGACAGTCAAAAAAGACGAGGCAAAGGATATGTATAAGGAGATTTAAGGGGATGTTCGGCATCTATATATTTACTCCACGGACAGAGATGTGTCCGCTGCACTTTGAATAAGTGGGAGCAGTTTGCGTAGTATGAATATATACTATACAACTCTGCGAATATCGAAACACCTCCCCCCATATAATGAAGTATAACGATATATTTTTGGGGAGGATTTGATGAATTATACAGGGAACCCGAAAGAAATGCCACACAAGTTTGCACTTTCCGGAAGAAACAGCGGAACGATTACAGGAGTCTTAGATGTTTCAGAATTTGACAATGCGACCATAGACTTGACGACAACTCTGGGAAGAATGATTATCAAAGGCAGAGATTTGAAGGTAAAGAACCTCAATCTGGAAAAGGGAGAAACGGATATTGAGGGCAATGTAGACAGTATCGTATACGCATCGAAACAGACGTCAGAATCCATTTTTAAGAGGTTGTTTAAGTAGAGATGAACCCAGATGTTAAGTATGAGTTTTATATCATTCTGTACGCAATTCTGCTTGGCATGGCAGGGGCATTTGTTTATGATGTTTTGAGAATATTTCGGAGAGTCCTGAAAAGAGGAGTATTCTTGACAGGTCTTGGAGATATTTTATACTGGTGTCTGATGGCAGTTATCACCTTTATTTATCTGTATCAGGTCAATGGTGGAGTGGTTCGATTTTACATTATAGTTCTCATTTTTCTGGGTATGATTATGTGGGAAGTCGCCGTTGGAAGATATATGGTTCAATTTGTCAGTAAAATCTTAAAAAAAATCCTTAAAATTGCCCATAAATACTTGAAAAAGTTGATAAAACCATTTAAAATGGTAAATAGTTTTTTGAAGCGTAAGATAAAAAAGAAAATCATAAAAAAAGGTGGGCATGGCCATGATTGAAAAAAAGGTTGACAAAAGAATCGAAAATGAATATTTCAGGGCAAGACAAAAAAGAAAAAAATCAGCGAGAAGATTTAACGGAGTATTAGTCATTGCAATAACAGCAATCATAGTAACTGTTTTTTCTGGCATGACAATTTCTTTAAAAGCCAAAGACAGAGCGAAAACAAAGGAACTGACCGTAAAACAGGAAGAGTTACAGGCAGAACAGGACAGAACACAAGAGTTAGAGAAGTTAAGAGTACATGTTCAGTCTAAACAGTATATTGAAGAAGAAGCGAAGAAAATGGGATATGCCTATCCAAATCAGATTGTTTTCAAACCGGAATCTGATAACTAGAATACACGAACATCTTAAAACAACTTAGATACATAGAATCGACTGGAAAAACTTTTTGATAGTGAAAATGTCAAAAAGTTTTTTTATTTTGCTCTTTTCCTTTGACAAAAAATAAACGAACCATTGTGTATGATAGGTCGTGAAAAACAGATAGCAGTTCGCTGCGGAAATGGAGGAGTTTATGAGTAGTCATGTAAAGGAAATGAGAGGAGAAAGCTGTTTTACGGACAGAGAAAGGCTGATAAAGATATTTGTATTAAATGCAATTGGATTTGTCTTATCAGGAATGAATATATACGGATTTCATCCGTCAGGCATCGGGTACTTTATGGCACTTGCATCTATAAAAGGAACGGCGTTGTTGTCCATTGGTACTTTCCTATGTGGAATGATGTTTCACTTTTCAAGAGTAGAAATGATTAAAAACGGTGCGATTCTTATTTCAGGAATTGCAGTGTACAAGATATTAGTAAATGGAAAACTTGTTATTAGTAAAAAGGTTATGGCGATAGCAATTGTAGGATTTACCTTCTTTATGGAACTGGTGAATTTTCTGATGGGAGAGGGAATCACCGGAAACTGGGAACGCACATATATCAAGCTGGGAATGATTTTGGCAGCATCGGTGCTCACAGGTGTGTTGTACCTGATTTATAATTCGAATATTCAGGCAGTTATGGATGGTGTACATATTTTTGAAAATGAGGACCTTGCAGGAATTTCATTGATTAGTGGTTTATTTCTTTATAACTTTGCAAATTTGTTTCATATGCCAGAGAGTATTATGTTCGGACTGTTTTTTGGCGTTGTGCTGTTTACCGCATATAAATATGGGATTGCCGTAGGAGCTGTTATGGGACTGGCATATGGAATTGCGGCGAGTGCAGCCTATGGAAGTAATTATATTGGAATATTGTGTATGACAGGAATTCTGGCAGGAGTATTTCGAAAAATTGGAAAAGCTGCCTGCGTGACAGTAATGATGGTAATTGGGCTTTTCGGATATTATGGAGTATTTCAGCAGTTATTTGCGTATAGTGGAGTTGATTCAGGGGTGATAAAAGGAATGATTGCGGCGGCAGTGGTATTTAGTATGCTGCCGAAAAGAATCAGTGGAAGATTTGAAGAAAAACTGAAAAATAATGAGGTGGAGGATATTAAGTCAATGTGCGAGGAAAAACTGTTAAATATTGCAAAGACATTTGAGAGTTTATCCATGAGTTTTTACAGCAATGGAACTGAAAATGCAGCAAAGTCGCCAATGCAGAGTGAAATGGCAAATGATGCGATGATAGATAAGGTGTGGAAAAACAGGCTGCTGGAAGGAAGGCAGATGATGTCAGAGCAGATGAGTCAGATTTCAAAAGTTATCGAGGATTATTCCAAGCAAGTGTATGATTTCGTGAAAGTCACAAATAAAGAAGAGGAATATATTAGGCAGAAATTGAAATTAAAGAAAGTGCAGATTAAAAAGATTGTTGGGTTGAAAAATTCAAAGAACAGGAAAGAGTATCTCATTACGGCAAAATGTATGAGAGGAGTTACTGTTGGAAGTAGAGAGATTGCAGACGTGCTGAGCGAGGTATTTGGAAAAGAAATTATTCCGTCTAAGAATTGCAGGAAGATTGTCAGTATGGATTACACAACGACAACCTATGTAGAGCAGACAAATTTCTATGCGGTTCATGGAGCGGCGAAGAAAGCGAGAGGAAGTCTTGGAGTGTCGGGAGATAATTACTCGATTAAGGAATTTGAAAATGGACATCTTTTGATGGGACTGTCCGATGGAATGGGATATGGAACAAGTGCATGTCTGGAGAGTGAGACGGTAATTGAACTGCTAGAACAACTTCTCGACAGTGGATTTGATCCGGAATGTGCCCTGAAAATGATAAATTCTGTTATGATTATGAATTCTGTTGAAGAACATCCTGCAACACTGGATTACGGACTGATTGATTTACATTCCGGAATGTGCGATATGGTCAAGATTGGAGCAGCGGCAACCTTTGTAAAGAGAGGAAACTGGGTGGAAACCATCAAGTCCACATCAATGCCGCTCGGAATTTTCAGCGAGGTGGATTACGACTCAGCAACGAAAAAGCTATATGACGGGGATACGATTATCATGGTGTCAGATGGTGTGTTAGATGCGATGGATTGTGAAAATAAGGACGAGAAACTGAGTAAGATTATCAGTGAACTGGTTGGACTGACGCCAAAAGAGATGGCAGAATGTATTCTGGAAAAAGCAGTTACAGATGAGTCCAGACTTACAGACGACTGCACCGTTCTTGTGACAAAAATGAAAGAGAGGGTAGAAATGGCAGCATAAAAAACTTGAGAAATGGATTGCGAATATTCGCTTTACAACACGGAAGAATTGTATCATAATGGAAACATTGAGGATAACAAAAATACACAGGGAAAAGCTATGTCAATATTAAATCAGGTTAGAAATTATATTTATAAATATAAAATGTTAGAGAATACGAAAAGCGTCATCGTTGGTTTATCCGGTGGCGCTGATTCTGTTTGTCTGATTCATGTTTTGTGGGAACTCAGAGAAGAGTTTCAAATAGATATTGAGGCAGTGCATATCAATCATGGAATTCGCGGAGCAGAGGCCGGGCGAGATGAAGAATTTGCCAAGAATATGTGTAATAAATTAGAGATTCCTATTACGGTGTTTCAATATGATGTTCCGGCTTATGCAAAAGAGAGAGGATTGTCAGAGGAAGAGGCCGGAAGAATCCTCCGATATGATTCTTTTCGCAAAGTGGCAAAAAAAATTCAAAAATCTAAAATTTGTGTGGCACACAACAGTAATGATAATGTGGAGACATTTTTACATCATTTGTGCAGAGGCAGTTCTTTGGAGGGATTAACTGCAATCAAACCTGTGAGTGGAGAGATTATTCGCCCGATTATGTGTTTGTCCAGAGCAGAGATAGAGAAGTATCTGGGTGAACAACAGATTCCGTTTATTACAGACTCGACAAATCTTGACAATGATTATACAAGAAATAAAATCAGAAATGTCGTTCTGCCATATCTGGAAAAAGAGATAAATCAACATACAGGTATTCATATTCACGAGGCAATTCGAGATATTACAGAGGCAAATGATTTCATCAATCTGGAGATTCAGAAAAAGTATCGGCAGATTTCAAGCGTGGAGGGAGAGAGGCTGATTCTTGACAGGAGAGAACTTGTTGAGATGGAAACGATTATAGCGAGGGGAGTTGTGAGAATGGCAATTTGCCAGATTTCAGGTAAGCTGAAGGATATTACGAGAACCCACATTGAGAGTGTTCGGAAAATTGCAGCAGGACAGAGCGGAAAAGTGATACAACTGCCATATCAGATTCAGGTTCGAACCGATTATGAAAAGTTGATTTTCCAGAGAAAAAAGGATATTTTCGATGTAGATGATTTGAAAAAAGATGTGGTCATTGACACATTGGCAAACCAAGCGTGTGTTGATTTTGGAGAATATGAGATAAAAACGAGAATTTTCGAGGTAAAAAAGGGGGAATATGAGCAGTATCTCAAAAATTTAACGAAAAATTTATATACGAAAGCATTTGATTATGATAAAATAAAGAAATCTGTTGTGGTTAGAACAAGAAGAACAGGTGATTATCTCACGGTAAACAGCGAAATGGGAACGAAGAAACTGAAACGATATTTTATCGATGAAAAAGTTTCTGGGGATGAAAGAGACAGAATACCACTGATTGCAGACGACAGCCATATTTTGTGGGTGGTCGGTTATCGAATGAGTGAGTATTATAAGATTAGTGAGAATACAACAAATGTATTAGAAATTACAATTAGCAAAAAGGAGTTTGAAAATGAACGATAAAATTAAGGTTCTTGTTTCAGAAGAAGATGTAAACAATAAAATCAGAGAGATTGGCGCACAGATCACAAAGGACTATGCCGGCAAGCAGGTACATATGATTTGTGTATTAAAAGGCGGAGCATTTTTTATGTGCGAACTTGCAAAGAGAATTGACCTCGATGTATCGCTCGATTTTATGGCGGTATCTAGCTATGGTTCAGGAACAGAGAGCAGTGGTGTTGTCAAGATTGTAAAAGATCTTGATGAGAGTATTACAGGAAAAGATGTTCTGATTGTAGAGGACATCATCGATTCAGGAAGAACACTTGCAGCATTGAAAGAGATGTTGCTCCAGAGAAATCCTGCAAGTTTAAAAATCTGTACGTTACTTGACAAACCGGACAGAAGAGTGACACATGTCGATGTAGACTATGTATGCTTTGATATACCAGATGAATTTGTAGTGGGATATGGACTTGATTATGATCAGAAGTACAGAAATCTTCCATATATCGGAGTTGTTGTGAATGAAGAGCAGCAGTAAGAAAAATAGGTAAATAATTATTTGAACGCAGATAAGCGGATTGCGAATGTCCGCTTTATATCAGGAGAGGAGGCGTATTCGTGAAAAACGGAATCAGAAATATAGGAATTTATATGGCAGTAATTTTACTTGTCGTATGTGGAATCTATTATTTTATGTCCCAGAATACAAAAAAAGATGATTATACTTACAGAGATTTTGTAAAGGATTACAATGCAAGCAATATTGCAGAGATTAAATTGTATCAGTACAAAGAACAGCCAACAGGTAAGATGCTTATAGAATTGAAGGATGGCAAAAAACATACTATCCAGATTTCGAGCGTGGCAGATACAGAATCGAGATTAATTGACCTCAATGCAGAATATACAGTAAGCAGAATTGAGAAGGAAAGTATTATTGTACTTGCACTTCCATATATTGCGATGGTGATTATTGCACTGGTATTTATTTCGATGATGACTGCACAGACTGGCGGCGGTGGCGGCGGAAAGATGATGAACTTCAGCAAGAGCCACGCAAAGCTCGCCACAGACATGAACAAACAGGTAACATTTGATGATGTAGCCGGACTCAGTGAGGAAAAAGAAGACCTTGAAGAGGTGGTAGATTTCTTAAAAGACCCGAAAAAATATTTAGAGATTGGTGCGAGAATTCCAAAGGGAGTTATTCTTACAGGACCTCCGGGAACAGGTAAAACATTACTTGCAAAGGCAGTTGCAGGTGAGGCAGGAGTGCCATTCTTCAGCATTTCAGGTTCTGATTTCGTGGAGATGTTTGTCGGTGTCGGTGCATCACGAGTGAGAGATTTGTTCGCAGAGGCGAAGAAAAATGCACCTTGTATCGTATTTATCGATGAGATTGATGCAGTCGCAAGAAGAAGAGGAACCGGAATGGGCGGCGGTCATGATGAGAGAGAGCAGACATTGAATCAGATGCTCGTTGAGATGGATGGATTTAGTGCCAATGAGGGAATCATTGTGATGGCAGCTACAAACCGTGTAGATATTTTAGACCCTGCAATTTTAAGACCGGGACGTTTCGACAGAAAGATTGTCGTATCAAGACCAGATGTCAAGGGAAGAAGAGAAATTCTTGACGTTCATGCCAAGAACAAACCACTTGGAGATGATGTTGACCTTGATAAAGTGGCAAGGTCAACGACAGGATTTGCAGGAGCAGACCTTGAAAACCTCTTAAATGAGGCAGCAATCTTCTCTGCAAAGAGAGGCAGAAAATTCATTGGTCAGGAAGATATTGACCGTGCATTTATCAAGATTGGAATTGGAACAGAGAAGAAGAGCAGAATTATCTCTGAGAAAGAGAAGAGAATTGTTGCGTTCCATGAATCCGGTCATGCAATTTTATTCCATTTACTTCCAGATGTCGGACCTGTTCATATCGTATCAGCTATTCCGACAGGAAATGGTGCAGCAGGTTACACAATGCCACTTCCGGGAGAAGATGAGATGTTCCTGACAAAAGGACAGATGATTCACAATATCATGGTATCTCTCGGTGGACGAATCGCAGAAGAACTTGTATTTGACGATATTACATCGGGTGCCTCACAGGATATTAAACAGGCAACACAGACAGCTAAGACAATGGTGACAAAATATGGAATGTCCGATACACTTGGACTCATCTGTTATGGTGACGATGATGATGAGGTATTCATTGGAAGGGACCTTGCTCATTCAAGAGGCTACGCAGATGGAACAGCCAGTGCGATTGATGCCGAAGTTAAGAGTATTGTAGATGATTGCTATAAGAAGGCAAAGAAGATGATAGAAGACCACAAAGACGTTCTCTACAAGTCAGCAGAACTTCTGATGGAAAAAGAAAAGATTTATGGCGATGAATTTGCAGCATTATTTGATGATGCATCAGCAAAGACCACCGTTTCAATTGAAAAAACAGTAGATGCTGAGTAAGCTATTGGATAAAAAGTACAAAAGAAGTGTGCAAAAAGGGAGGTTGTTTTGACAACTTTCTTTTTTGTTTGTTAAAATGCACAAAAAATATTTTGAAAAAAAATTATGTTTGTGCACACTTATTTGTGGAACTATGCTATTATAATGACTGTAAAAACCCCCAATACATTATATAGTTTTTGCTACACCCCATAAGAAACGAAATACCTTCTCCTAACGAGGACAGTCAGATGACTGTCCTCGTTAACTTTTTGCCCATTTTACATATGCTGTCTGTAAAGTGGGCAATTGTCTTATCTGGGTATAAAAATAATTCATTTCCGTATTTTTGTACATTTTTGTTGAAACGATTTATCACAGAAAAATTTCAATAAAATTAAAAACCTGTTTGTGAATATTGAAAGCCGAGATTTTAACATAAATGTAAAATTAAGAACCTTGAAATAATTACTGTAATATTATAAAATTATAACATTACAGTAATTATTTTTTTTGTGATTGGGGTTCGATATGAAAATAGATTTTACTAACTTAGGTTTGAACGAGAAAAAAATTTTATACATTCAGAATATGAGAGCTGTCATGAAAAGGGGAGCTCTCTTTTCTGACGAGACAGAAAGTTACAGAGTACCTGCTGAACCGGAGAAGAATACAGAAGTGCTGATACGATTCCGTACAGCGAAAGCAAATGTGAGTGAGGTCTATCTCTGTATCAATGACACAGAGATTCCAATGGAACTTGCGGACAGTGACCGTTTATTTGATTATTATGAATACAACTATCCGTTAAAGGAAGAACAGATTCATTACTATTTTAAAATTGTCAGTGGCTTTGAGACTTGTTACTATGACAAGACCGGAGTGGTGGATTCGAGAACCGGCTGGTATGATTTTACCGTTACACCGGGATTTAAGACTCCGGATTGGGCAAAGGGCGCAGTAATCTATCAGATTTATACAGACCGTTTCTTTAACGGTGATCCGACAAATGATGTAGAGACAAGGGAGTATAGCTACATTGGAGATTTTTCTGTCAAAGTTACAGACTGGAACAAATATCCAGCCACTATGGGAGTGCGTGAGTTTTATGGCGGCGATTTGCAGGGTGTATGGGATAAATTAGATTATTTACAGAACCTCGGTGTAGAGGTTATCTACTTTAATCCGCTGTTTGTATCACCGTCAAATCATAAGTACGATATTCAGGATTATGACTACATCGATCCACACTTTGGAAAAATTGTAAAAGATGAGGGAGAGTTACTTCCAGAGTGGGACAGAACCAATAGAAATGCCTCACGTTATATCACAAGGGTAACAGATAAGGCAAACCTTGAGGCGAGCAATGAATTTTTTGCGCAGTTTGTAGAAGAAGTTCACAGACGAGGTATGAAAGTTATCTTGGATGGTGTATTCAATCACTGCGGTTCTTTTAACAAGTGGATGGACAGAGAACAGATTTATGAGAATCAGGAAGGTTACGAGAAGGGTGCTTATGTATCTTCTGAGAGCCCATATCGCAAGTTCTTCCAGTTCTACGGAGAAAACTGGCCTTACAATACAATGTACAACGGTTGGTGGGGACACGATACACTGCCTAAATTAAACTATGAAGAATCAGAAGAATTATACAATTATGTGCTGAATATCGGAAGAAAGTGGGTGTCTGCACCTTACAATGTAGATGGATGGAGACTTGATGTTGCCGCAGACCTCGGACAGAGCGCAGAATTTAACCACAAATTCTGGAAAGATTTCCGAAAGGCGGTCAAAGAGGCAAATCCGGAGGCGATTATTCTGGCAGAGCACTACGGAGATCCGGGTGCATGGCTGCAGGGTGACGAGTGGGATACCGTTATGAACTACGATGCCTTTATGGAGCCAATCGGATATTTCTTAACCGGTATGGAAAAACACAGCGATGCCAAGAGAGATGATTTGAGAGGAAATGCCTACTCTTTCTGCGAGGCGATGAAACACCATATGTCGAGATTTCAGGGAAGTTCGCTGTTAGTAGCGATGAATGAGCTGTCAAATCATGACCATTCCAGATTTATGACAAGAACAAATGGAAATGTCGGCAGAGTGGCGAACAATGGTCCGCAGGCGGCGGAGATGTGGGTAAACAAAGGCATTATGAAAGAGGCTGTTATTATGCAGATGACATGGCCGGGAGCACCAACGCTGTATTATGGAGATGAGGCTGGAGTCTGCGGATGGACCGACCCGGATAACAGAAGAACCTATCCGTGGGGAAGAGAAGACCATGAATTAATTGATTTCCACAGAGAAACCATTCGTATTCACAGAGAAAACAAGGCATTGAAAAAAGGTTCGTTCAAAATGTTGTGGACTGATTATAATGTTCTTTCTTATGGAAGATTTATGGATGATAACATCATTGTCGTGATTGTGAACAACAATGATTATGAGAAAGAAGTTCACATTCCGGTATGGCAGTTGGGAATTATAGACAGGGATACAGTGGAACGACTGATAGAGAGTGAGAGAGATACATTTGATATTGGAAATGAAGAATATACAGTCGTGAGCGGAAAGTTGAATGTAAAAGTGAAAGGTTTTTCGGCGGTTGTATATAGGAAAAAGTTATAATTTTGAACAAATTATTAAAAATGGATAAAATGTAAACAAAATAAGTCTTTTTGTTTGACAAATTATTCATAAATGGTATAATTTTAAAGTGTATACTTATAATTAAAAATATAGGAGAGATAAAATGGCTGATAAGGATTTGAGGAAACTTGGAAGATCTGAATTATTAGAAGTCATTAAGATGCTTCAGGACGAGAATCATACTCTTGAAAGACGCATTAAGGAATTAGAGAAACAGCTAGATGACAAGAGGATTATTATACAAAATGCAGGCTCGATTGCAGAAGCTAGTATGCAGCTGAATAAAATTTTTGAAGTTGCACAGGAAACAGCCAATCAGTATATTAATTCGGTAAAGGTTATGTATGGTGGCGGACAGAATGATAGAGAAAATGGTGGTTCTGGCATAACTTATGCAAGAAATAACATAAAAACTGATATGGGTAGTACAGGTTCTACAACTGCTCGACCTACAGGCAGTGATGCAGATGGCACAGGAATTGAATTTATAGATGATTAAAACCAGAGGTAAAGTATGGCAACAAAAGTAACAAAGGCAGTTTCCATTCCGAGTGAAGAGGAAATATCGGGAGAAATCAAACGACTAGACAGTAGAAAAAATGTCAGAAGAATTATTGGAAATATTATCTATGTTGTAGTGTTTGTTGCTGCAGTTATTGCACTGGTAGTCACATTGGTATTCCCGGTAGTACGTGTTTCGGGTTCAAATATGGATCCAACACTACGAGATGATGATGTCATTGTGCTAATCAATAACAACAAACTCAAGCAAGGTGATATTTGCGGATTCTACTGGCAGAACAAACTGATGCTCAAGCGTGTAATTGCCGGACCGGGTGATATTGTTGCGATTGATTCCGAAGGAAATGTGACAGTAAACGGCACACTTCTCGATGAACCATATATTACAAATAAATCTTTGGGAGAAACCGATATTGAGTTTCCATATCAGGTACCAGAGAGCCGATATTTTGTTATGGGAGATAATCGAGAATCTTCTGTAGACAGCAGATACAGTGCTGTGGGTTGTATCAGTAGAGGACAGGTTGTGGGAAAAGCAATTTTTCGTGCCTCACCACTCAAGAAAATTGGATTTATAAAATAGAATATAAATAATTAGAAGGAGGAACATATGAACTGGATAAAACGATTTCGAAAGTTAAATATAAAAGTACAAGTCGCGGTATTGTGTGTGATTTGTCTTGTGGCGAGTTTAGGGTTGAATGTGTTTAGACATAAAAGTATGACCGTGTCAGCGGGGGATGAAAGTTCACTGCAATTAGCTCCTGGAATGGATGTATATTTGGATTTAACAGGATTTGCGGCGTGGGAACTTGACAATGCAACGATGTATTTAACTGCGACAACTGCAGATGGAAATATCAGTCGGAGGACACAATTTGTAGAAGTGACAGAAGATTCTGAATTATATAAAGCTACGATTCCTAGTGATTCATCAGAATATACAAAGATAAAATTTTCAAGAAGAAGTTCCGATGGAAACACAGAATGGAATTATACTGCTGACTATACAATAAACAAGATTCCATCTGGTACGAATACATACAAGATGACAGGATGGGGCACACAGCCATACCTCAATGGTGATTGGGTAGCAAACAAATGGAATGGTTACACTCTTGCAGGAAAAAATGTATATTTCAAAAACTTGAATACTGATGGTGATATGTCGGCTTTAACTGTAGTATTTTCTAGCGACGATAACAGTATACAGATCATTGTTCCTGCATCAGAAGTAGTGGAGGAAAATGGATACTATAAGGTTACGATTCCAGAGGACAAAGACGGAAAGGCATATAATACAATCCAATTCAAAAATGGAGAGACAAACCTGACTGGTAAGGAATCACTGATGAACGGCAATTATAAGTCAGATTCGACAAATACATTTTATTATGGAGCTAAACAAGAAGCTTCAAATATAGATTCATATTGGGGAGCAAAGAGAGGAACACAAGCAGTAAATCTTTCAAAGATTTATTTTAACAATCTTTCATTTCCTACAGATAGCGGAAAAGTTGTTACCGTGACATATGATGGAACGACTTATCCACTTAGTGCTGACAGTGAAGATGCTACAACATATTCTGTGGCACTTACAGGACTTACCCAGAATAAAGTAATTGAGTTTACTTATGGGGATACAACTTATCGTTTCTATGCAGACAATGAAACTTATAATCAGGTAGGTATAGAGGAGGGATATGCAGCATTTAATAGTAATTATGTGAATTCTTCAAACAAGAGAAAATTTTATTATGATGCTACATTATCTAAGTTAGCATATACGACTATAGATGATACATCTGGAAAATATATTTATTTTTCGATGAAAGATGCCAATAGTATTGCAGAAGGTGTAGGAACTCCGAATTTTGGCTATATGGACAATGGTAAAGCAATAAAAATCCAGATGGAATCATTAGGAGATGGATGGAAAGAAACCGGATATACTTATCGAGTAAATGTTGAATATTTAAATCAGGATTCGATATTCTGGATTGATAGGGGAGATGGAACAGGATTAACCGGAAGCACAACAACTTTGGATAACATGACTATTAGAGATGCAAGAGGTATGGTGTTCCGAATTACAGAGCCTGTGTATAAGTATGAAAATGGGAAAAAGGTAGTTGACTATTATCCATTGATAGCAGAATCACTCATGGCAACGATGCCACAGAGATATGACGATAACAATAATTTGAATTCATCGAACAATATGAAGAATATATATCTTCGCTTATATAAGAAAAATAGTCCAAGTGATTATGTCGATTTTGAAATGACAAAACTTTCTTCTTATAATGATGGAACACATACATGGAATGATGTATATGAGGTTGATATTGATCCGACAACGGTAAATCAATACGATAAGATGATTTATTACTCAGGAGATTCTGAAGGGGATATACCAAATGATGTTCAGTATGCATATATGGCGTCAAGAACAGTTGCATTAGATATTCCAGCATCAAACAGCAACAATTGTTTTTATGCAGATGGCAGTGATGATGTAATCTATTATAAGACTGGTAAAACACTAAGCTATTATTACAGAGGCGGATATTTTGATAATGTTTATCAGGTGCGAGATGCCGAGACAAAAAAAGAAACAGATACGGTTAGTGTAGATACTCAGAATTTTACAAAGCAAAACGATACAATCTATGTACATTCTACTTTCTATGATTACTATAGTGATTCGGAAATAGATGGCAAGAATCGAAGAGATTATGACCAAAATGAGTACACTTCAGTTCGTGGACAGAAGAACTGGTCAACATTCAGACATTTTTCACAGGCGCTGAGTGATTATTATTCTGGAACTAATACAGATATTCCTATTTATACTGGACACTTCCAGCCGGATGAATTCGAAGGAACGCTGTTTAGACATATTGCACCAACTTTAGGCTTATATGGGTACGCAGATAAAAATAGTACACAGCATCAGTTTTATTATGACTTTATGTCAGCAAATAACTCTAAGTTATCAAATGACAGTGGAGATGGAACAAACGGCAATGCGAAGAACGGATATTACGCATATGCTTCTCAAGGTCTTGTAGGTAATACACTTGGCGATAATGATGAGTTGTATACAAGGGACAAGAATAAACCATTTGAAATTGGAAGCAACGCAGTTTCAAATAGTACATCCAATTTATTGCCTCACTTTGATAAGGATTTTCTTTTGGGAAATAACTCAAAGAATGCAGTAATTGGTGATGTATATGAGGACGTTGCATTCCCATTTAAGAAGAAGTATTTAGCAACAGATGGAAGTACATTGTTAGCTTACAATGATACTAATAAAAATCAGACGGGAATTACATATTACTCATTCGATAGTGCAAATACAACAGTGTATTTGAATAAGGTAGATAATACGGGAGCTACAAGTTATCAGTATTTCTTAAAGGAGACGAATAATGACGGAAGATCGAACAACGTAAACTCTGCAAGTATGTCATCTTCAAATGGTTTCTCCACTGTAAGTACACTGAATGGATTTTTCCCATTTAATGAAAAGTCATCAGCGGAAAAAGCTTCTACGTATAATTATGGTTTTGGTAGTAAGTTAGAGTTTGATTTCTCTCTTACTGAGAATGGAAAAGTAAGGGGAAGTAATGGTACAGAGTATCCAATCACATTTGAATTCACAGGTGATGATGATGTGTGGGTATTCATAGATGGAAAACTTGTACTTGATACAGGTGGATCGCATGGACGAGTCTCAGGAACAATAAACTTTGCTGCTATGAAGGCAACCGTAAGTAAAGTAAAGAAAACAGCTGGCAGAGATTTTCAGGGTGATAATATAACGAATGACTTTACAATGTCTGGCTCAAAAACAGGTAGACACAGACTCACAATGTTCTATATGGAACGAGGAATGTGGGAGTCGAATATGAGTGTCAGATACAACTTTATCGATAACAATGACTTAGAAGTCACGAAGACAATTGATACAAGCAATGTAATGGAACCGTTTAAGTCGTTATTTGATTCAAAAGATTTTACATATAACATTCAGAATAGAGCAACGCATTTTCCTTCTAAGGATGCAGACAGAAATCAGCAGTCGAATGTCGGATTTGTGGTACAGCAGGATCAGATATCAGATTATGGTTCAATTAGTTCAAGAGATTTGTCGAATGTAAAGGATGCGGCGTATACAGTTCAAGGACAATCAACGGTACAGTATATTGGTGATGATGGAAATTTTGTTTTGAACGTAGGAAATGAAACAACTACAAAATCTGCAATGTTTACAAATCAGTTCAGACGAGGAAGTTATATTGGACTTACTGAAGTTCTGACAGAGGCAGAGAGAAAGTTATATACATCGACATATAGTATTTCTGAGTATGATAACGAATCTGGAAGTTATAAAGCAATTACATCAGATGTGTTAAATTCAACGAATTCAACGAATTCACAAACAGTACAGACACCGGTAAAAGATGGATTAGTCAATATAAAACCAGAAGCTAGTGAAAATATCACAATTGAGGATCATCGTATAGAAGTTGCAGATTCAAATTCTGGTGTGGCTGATTATTCGACAGGAGATACAACAGGAAAATCATTTGTATTCCGTTCGTTCCTGTATCCAGATTATGATGAGCTTTCATTGCATTTGAGAACAGATTTTACAAATAAGGTAAATACAGGAAAGATTTCATTAAAGAAGATTCAATCTGTAAACTCATCAGATGACTTAAGTAGTGAACAGAAATATACATTCTATGTTGTATATACAAATATCGGAGGTGTTGACCTGAACAAAGGTACACCAATTGTTCAAAAGATAGAGTTGACATCGACAGATGTAGGCAATACATGGGAACAGGCTGGAATTCCAGTTGGCACAGAATACAAGATTTATGAGGCAATACCAACAGATGGTTCAAGTCTTGATTATGTGGATTACATAGATACATATATGAATGAAGAAGTTCAGACGCAAATCTCAGCTGGAAAATCAACAGTTAAAAATCTTAACACACAAACAACAGTTGGTGGAAATTCACTGGTAATAGGAACTCCATATGTAACTGGAAAAGTGACAAGAGATACAGAAGAGACAGCGTACACATTTGCAAACAAAAAAACAGAATTGATTAATCTTAATGTTAAGAAAGAGTGGACAGGCGCAGACGGTGATAAATTACCAAATTCTGTGAATTTCAAATTGGTTCAGCTGAGTGGTGCAGATTATACAACAGAAAATGTAATAAAAGTTGTATATGATAACACCAAGAGTGCATATGTTCTCACAACAGATAATACACAAAAAGGTTTGATTCAACTCGACAAGCCAACATGGGAAGCGAAGGTAGTGAATTTGCCTAAGACATTTAAGGTAGGTTCCGAAACACTTCCATATAAATATAAATTAATCGAAGTATTAGATGACGGAGCAGAAAATATTACAGAATTTGCTGATGATGCTACAATCAAATTCAATCCAAGCAGTGAGGATGGATTTAAAGTATCTTATGACAATGCAACTGCAATAGCGGATGACGAGACACCAACAGCAACTGTCACAAATACATACGTTCCGGCACCATACAGACTCCCAGTAACAGGAGGAGCTGGAACAGAGGGATTCTCAGTAGTTGGAATCGGCTTGATGATTCTTGCAATGGTGGGCTTGGTATTTGTAAATAGAAAAAAACTTATGGAATATTTGTAAAATATTCCATGGGTTCTTAATAAAAACATGTTATAATTCAATTATTATAAAACTATTCAAGTTAATAATAGCGAAAACTATAGGATAAGACATCAGGAAAATGACAGCGTGTAGTTTGAACTAATATTATAAAATTAATCATAATCCTAAATGATATACGGCGATGGGATTAAAAACAAGAAGAGAGGAAGGAAAACGAAATGAGAAAATTCAAAAAAATCATGGCAGCAGCAGCTGCAGCAGTGATGACACTCGCAATGACAGTTTCTGCATTTGCAGACCCAGCTCCAACAGGAACTATTACTACAACTGATGAGCATACATATGAAGTTTATCAGTTAATTAAAGCAGATATAGGCACAGATGGAAAAGTTTCAAATGCAATATGGGGTAAAGCAGGTAAGGGCATAGAGGACCAGGAGGTATCGGCTGATATTATAAGTGCACTTAGTGGCACAACTGGTGAGGCTAATATTCTTAGCTATGTAAACGACAATGTTTGGGATACAACAAAGGCCAAAACTGGAGACGTTACTAAGGAATCATCTTTAAATGTACCTACAGGATACTATTTAATTAAGGATGTAACAGAGTTAACAGAGGGAGATGCTGCAAATTTACATGTTATCCAAGTAGTATCTACTAGCGAATTTACAATCGCAAGTAAGAAAGATGCACCAGAAGTTAGTAAAACGGTTAAAGAAAATTCAACAAATAGTTATGGAAAAACAGCTGACTATTCTATTGGCGAAGAGATTCCATTTAGATTAGTTGGAACACTCCCAGATACTGAGAACTATGCAAGATATAGTGCATATAAATATACCTTTACTGATGAAGCTACAAACATGTCTATTTTATCAGATTCGGTAACAGTAAAAGTATACGCAAAAACAGATGATACTTTTAGCAATGCTATTAAAACTATTACTCCAGATACAAAGGAAGTAACTAGTATTAGTGGTGGTACTAATAATAAATTAGAAGTTGGAATTAATAACACAAAAGCAACAGGTGTAGCTATTACATCTGATCAAGTTATTGTAGTTGAATATAACGCAGTACTTACAGGAACGGCTACAATCGGTGGTAATGGAAACCCTAATAAGGTAAAATTAACATATTCAAGCAATCCTAATACAGGTGGAGAGGGAGACACTACTGATACACCTGATGATTATGCATTTGTATTTACATACAACCCAGTATTTACAAAGGTTAACAGTGCTACAAACGCACCAATAAGTGGAATCAATTTCACACTTCAAAATGCAGATGGTAAGTATGCTAAAGTAGCAGATGGTAAAGTAGTAAGTTGGGCAGCTGCTACAGATTTAGGTTTTGATGTGGAGGACTATAAAATAGCAACAGATGCAAATGGTAAAATTGATGTAAAAGGATTAGATGCTGGTACATATACATTAACAGAGGCTTTAACAGAGACTCAGCTTGGAAATTATTTACAGTTAGCACCATTTACATTTACAATTACTGCTGAGATCGTTGCCAATTCAACTCAGATTGCCACAAATCCATTAGATGATTATGTAGTAAAAAATGATTTTGCAATTACAGCATCGAATACTACTGCAGTAGACCTTAATAAAGCAGTAAAGACTAATACAGAAGGTGAAAATACTACATATACATTAATAGGAGCTAATGCAGATCCAACTAATGGTACTGTAAATGCAGTTATCAAGAATACACCAAAGTCATCTCTTCCAACAACAGGTGGTATTGGTACAAAATTATTCTACATCGTTGGTGGAGCTATGATGTTCGCAGCAGCTGCACTTCTTGTAGTAAAGAAATTAAGAAGAAACGCTTAATTAGAATATAATTAATATTTTAGTAACAAAGGATTTATTGTACATAATAAATCTTAGAAACAAATAAGACATAAGAACATAACTGGGAGGTCACTCGTGAAAAAGCATATTTCAACTATATTTTTAGTGCTTGTATTTATTGCGGGCCTCTCAGTTTTCTTATATCCTACAGTCAGTGATTTTATTAACAGACATCAACAGAAACAAGTGGTCAATGAGTATCAAAAAGCGGTTGAACAGTTGGATGAAGTTGACAAAGAGGCAATGATTGAACAGGCTGTGGAATATAACAAACAGCTTGCCGGATACGGACAGCCAAATTTCAAAAAACCCTATAATCATGAAAACTATGATAGATTGTTATCTATTAATGGTGGTGAGGTAATGGGGGTTATAACAATTCCTAAGATAGATGTGGAACTTCCTATTTATCATGGAACCAGAGAGAGTGTACTTCAGATCGCCGTAGGTCACTTGGAAGGTTCTAGTTTACCGGTAGGAGGAGAGAGTACCCATGCGATACTTTCCGGTCACAGAGGTTTGCCAAGTGCGAATTTATTTACGGACTTGGATCGGATGGAAATACATGATGTATTTACCATTACAGTACTAGGACAGGAATTGATTTATGAGGTTGATCAGATTAAGATTGTGGAACCGGGTAATACCGATTATCTTCAGATAGAAGAGGGACAGGATTATGTCACATTACTGACCTGTACACCATATGGAATCAATACTCATAGACTGTTAGTCAGAGGAAAGAGAGTTCAGAAGACAGAGACAGAGAGAACTGTCTATATTTATGCTGATGCATATGAGATGGATAAGAAGACAGTCGCTGTTGTTATGGCAGTTCCATTGACAATAGTTATATTAATTGGAATTTTCGTTCACACAGGACGAAAGAAGAGGAAGATGTCAGATATCAAACAGATTTTAACAAAGTATGACATTGATATTCAAAATGAAGAAGAAACTAATAACTAAGAAGTAGGAAATAAGGTGGACCGAATTATGAAATTGAAAAAAATATATTCGGCGTTCTCCGCACTGTTAGCAATTATATTAGCAGTTACTTTTCAGGTACCAGCATTTGCACTGACAACAGATCAGATTGATATGGATCAAAAAGGTAATATTCACATTACTGTGGAGTTTCAGGGTGAGCCGGTTGCTGGCGAAGCATTTCGCCTTATAAAAGTGGCTGACATTAAGACTGAAGGGGAACAGACGGGTTATACATTTACAGATGAATTTATGAAATTTGATGGCAGTCTTGAGAATGTTGGAGAAAGTAATGCAGCAGTTAGTTTGGCAAAAACTTTAAAAGATTATGTAAAAGATAATAATGTACAAGGTGATATCAAGTATGCTGGTGAAGATGGAAAAATCGCCTATACAAATCTTGAATTAGGACTTTATCTGGTTATTCAAGAGGATAAGCCGGACGGATATGTTGATATTAATCCATTCCTTGTATCAGTTCCAGATGAAATTGAAGGAAAGATTGCTTATGATGTAGATGCATCTCCTAAGATTGATGTTTACAGAAAAAATTCACAAACAGATAAGATTATTGAGACGACAACTGTCACATCAGACGAAATGACTCCGACACCAAAGATTCCACAGACTGGATTACTTGCATGGCCAGTAATTTTGTTTACATTAATAGGTGTATTACTGGTGGCATTTGGAATTATGTTTAGAACAACCTCTAAAGATAATCACAAGAGTGGCGCAGATGAGGCGTAAATTAGGAAATTTTCTTATTGTATTAGGTACTTTATTTCTTCTGCTAGCTGCAATTTTGCTTGGCAGAGAATACTATTATGAGTATCAGGCTGGTAAAGAAATTGATGAAATTTTACCGCAGCTAGAGAAAGAAATAAATAATACAGAAAATGATACAGATGTCAGTGAGCAAGTCGAACAATCAGGAACGATGATTATTGACGGAAAAAGATATATTGGAGTACTCAGTGTACCGTCTAGTGGATTAACACTTCCAATATTGGCAGATTATATCTTTGAAGATTTAAATATTGCACCATGTAGATATAGTGGTACATATGAGAAGGATAATATGGTCATTGGAGGTCACAACTACAGAAGACATTTTAGTACGCTGAGAGGAATAAAACCAGAGACTGAAATAGATTTTACAGCGGTTAATGGAACGGTATATAAATACAAAGTGCTCCGAGTAGAGATTCTAAATCCAATACAGGTCTCCGATTTGATAGACAATGACGATGCAACAGATTGGGATTTGACATTATTTACCTGTACGATGAGTGGCTCTGCAAGATGTGTGATACGATGTCAAAAAATATCTGATAAATAGCTTCCGAAAGGGAGCTTTTTTTATTCCAAACAATAGATTCGTCTCGAAACGTGCAATCTATCGTTTGGAAATTTTTTTGGTTGACAAAAAAATACTGGACAAAGTCACAGTAACATATTATAATGTGAATACAAAAATTAAAATAGTAAATGAGGGATGAAAGGAGTTGAGATTTGTAAGGGGATTGAGAGGAATAGTTGTCGGGAATAGTTGTTGGGAATACTTGTCAGGAATAGTTGTCGAGAATAGTTGTTGGGAATAGTTGTTGAGAATACCTGTCAGGAATAGTTGTCGAGAATACTTGTCAGAAATATAGGAAGATGATAAACTGAAAGTATTAATCACTTTAGTTACTGTTTTTAGAGCTGACGAGTGAAACAGTATCAAAAAGTCATCTGGCAAGTTGAAGGAGAGGGAAGAAAAGAGATGTGCGAAGCGGTAGAGAAATATGCGAAAGAGAAAGAAAAAAGAGGAGAGAAAAGAGGAGAGAAAAGAGGAGAAAAAAGAGGAGAAAAACGAGGAGAGAAACGAGGTCAAATAAAAACTATCATTCAAATGGGAATTCGTCATAGCTTAAATAAAGAAACCATTATTGAAGATTTACTATCTCAGGTAG